>JBGSJU010000166.1:0-2724 GCA_041741655.1 Rhodobacterales bacterium | reverse complement strand
CGATGTCGTGATGGCAGCGCACAGGTCCGGGTCGCAGCGGGGGCGCGCATGATGACAGCGCCGGAAATCGCCGTGATGCACGCGCTTGACGCCTGTGCGGCGCGCAGCGCACCCGCCCGATTGTGGTGGCGCGATGATGATGCGGTGGCCCCATCAGCACCGCTGGACCAGTTGCTGCGGCTGTCGGATGACCGCGATGTGCCGCTGACGCTTGCGGTGATCCCGCAACCGACAGGGGCGGCGCTGGCTACCCGGTTGGCGGAAACCCACCGCGTGAGCGTGGCATTGCATGGCTGGGCGCATACAGATCACAGCGCCGGCCAAGGGAAAAAGCAGGAACTGGGCCTGCACCGCCCCGCCGCCACCGTGCTGGGTGAATTGACCCAAGGGCTGGCAAAGCTGCGGGGTCTGCATGGGGCGCGGTTTGTCCCCGTTCTGGTGCCGCCATGGAACCGGATCGCGCCCGCGTTGCTGGCCGATCTGCCGGGCATCGGCATCGCTGCCCTGTCGGCGTTCGGTCCGTCCCTGCCCGCGCCGTTGCCGGTCATCAACACCCATGTCGACGTCATAGACTGGCGCGGCACGCGGACCGGGCGGGAAACCGATGCGCTGTTTTCCGATCTGGCCGCTGCCCTGCACCGCCACGCCGATCAGCCCATCGGTATCCTGACCCATCATCTGGTGCATGATGCGCAGGTCTGGGCCTTTCTTGACCGCCTGTTCGCGCTGACGCGCGATCATCCCGGATGCCGCTGGGCCGAATTGCCCGCAGTTTTGTCACATGTCTGACGTGCCGGCGTGCTTTCTCATCCCGCCATGGACAGGCCAAATCCGCTCGGCTACGCTTTCCGGCAAAGGCTGGGACCCAAAGCAACCAAAGCCATCCTATGGGGGAGACAGAGAACATGCAGATGAAGCACCCGGTCGGGAGCAGCGATCTGTTGCGGATCGAAGACCTGCATGTCACGTTCCCGCTGCCGGGTGCCCAGATCAAGGCGCTTCAGGGTGTCGGCCTGCGCGTTCTGCCCGGCAAGATCACGGCGCTGGTGGGCGAATCCGGGTCGGGCAAATCCGTGCTGGGACAGACCGTGCTGGGGTTGCAACCGGATCATGCGCAACTGTCCGGAAAGGTGTTGTTTTCAGAGCCCGATGCGGCGATTGGCACACCGCCCGTCAACCTGCTGGACCTGCCGCGCGACGGGCGAAGGATCCGCGCGATTCGGGGTCGCCATATCGGCATGATCTTTCAAGAGCCGATGACCTCGTTCTCGGCGCTGCACACCATCGGCAACCAGATCGCCGAGGCGCTGCGCATCCACAGCACGCTGTCCCCCGCAGAACAGCGCGAAAAGGCCGAAGAAATGCTGGCGCTGGTGGGCTTTACCCATCCGGCCCGCGTGTTCGACATGTATCCGTTCGAATTGTCGGGCGGCATGCGACAGCGCGCGATGATCGCCATGGCGCTGATCTGTGGCACGTCGCTGCTGATCGCCGATGAACCGACCACCGCGCTGGACGTGACCATTCAGGCGCAGATCCTGACCCTGCTGCGCGATCTGCAACAGCGGCTGAACATGGCGATCCTGCTGATTACCCATGATCTGGGTGTCGTGGCCAATGTGGCCGACGAGGTCGTGGTGATTTACCGTGGCCGCATCATGGAGGCGGGGCCGGTGGACACGATTTTCCGCTATCCGTCGCACCCCTATCTGAAGGGGTTGATGACGGCGATCCCGCATTTCGGCATGGACCGCGCCGCGCGGTTGCAGCCCCTGCGCGACATTACCGTGGACCGTGCGCCATTGCAGCGCGCCATCGGCTTTGTCACCGGCGACAAGGCGGCCAGCGTCACCCCGGCGGCAAAGCCGGGATCAGATATATCGATGTCGGTCCGCGACCTGCGCAAGACCTTCCAGACCCGCAAGCAGGCGTGGAATTTGCTGGGAAATGCACCGGTCGTGGCCCCTGCCGTTGACGGCGTCAGCTTCGATATCCGGCGCGGTGAATGTCTGGGGCTGGTGGGTGAAAGCGGTTGCGGCAAGACCACGGTCAGCAAGATCCTGATGCGCGCAGTCACCCCTGACAGCGGCACGATCATGTATGATGACGGGGCGGGCCCGGTCGATGTGCTGGCGGCGGAAGGCGCGGAATTGCACCGGTTGCGCACCCGCATCCAGATGGTGTTTCAGGACCCGGTCTCGTCGCTGTCGCCGCGCATGACAGTGGGCAATATCCTGACCGAACCCCTGGAAATCCACGGCATCGGCACGCCGGAATCGCGCCGCGCCACCGCCGCCGCGTTGCTCGAGGCGATCGGGCTGAATACCTCCGACCGCAACCGCTATCCGCACAGCTTTTCGGGCGGGCAGCGCCAGCGGATCGGCATCGCCCGTGCGCTGGCGCTGGCCCCGCAAATGGTGATCTGCGACGAGCCGGTATCGGCGCTGGACGTGTCGGTGCAGGCGCAGATCCTGAACATGCTGAAGGATCTGCAACGCGACATGGGCCTGACCTATCTGTTCATCTCGCACAATCTGGCGGTGGTCGATTACATGGCCGACCGGGTGGCGGTGATGTGGGCGGGCAAGATCGTCGAACTGGCGCCGCGCGACGTGCTGATGCGGGCGCCGGTGCATCCTTACACCCGCGCGTTGCTGGCCGCCGTGCCGTTCCCGGACCTCGACCACCCGCTGGATTTCGCGACCGTGGGCCGGTCGAGTACCG
>JBGSJU010000165.1:0-9152 GCA_041741655.1 Rhodobacterales bacterium | reverse complement strand
GTCGCCCTGCTGTTGCGCCAGCCACGCCTTGACCGTCACTGCCGCGCCGGCGAAGCCCGCCCAATAGCCGAATGCGGCCACCCGCCGCCCGTCGTGATCCACCAGATATTCCAGATCATACAGCGTGCCGCCCCCGGCCTTGAACCGTTGCAGCAACACGCGGCCGGCCGGTTGGCCCTTGTAGGCATGGCCGAACAGGATGTGGCGATGCGGCAGGGGGGTGCCATCCTCGGGCAGTTCCTTCAGGCCGAAGATGATCGCTTCGCGCGGCGCATCCGGCCAGGACGCCATCGGCACGATGGTCGCCCCTGCCGCGCGGTAGCCATCGATAGGAATGACGCGATTGGGGCTGTCTTCGACCGTCAGACGGATGCCGCGGGCGATCAGCGCCTGCGCGCCTTCGGGGGTCAGGCCGACGCGGTCCTCGTTCGGGCGCTGTTCGGCGCGCAGCCAGAGATGGGTCATTTCGGGCCTCCTATGATTGCGCCAGACTTAGCCTTGCCGCGGCGGCAGTGAAAGGGGGTCACAGATGGGTGCGGGCATAACGCCGGTCGGGTCGGTCCAGATGCGGCACGGCGTTGAATTGCACAAGGATCGGGGTGCCGCCCACCGGATGCATCTGGTGCAGCGACGTGTTCATGATCGCCAGACAGGCATGCGCCATGGTCTGCATCGACAGGCCCATGACCTGCCGCATCACCATGCCGATCAATCCACCGGACGTCACCACCACCGCCGGCCCCTGCCCCGCAGCGATCTCCGCCAATGCGGCGCGGGTGCGGTTTTCGAAATCTGTGAAGGTTTCGGGCGCGCCGGGCAACGCATCCTGCTGCCACAGGTCGAACAGGCGCGGCATGTGGGCGGCGAATTCCTCGCGGTTTTCGGGATGTGGCAGGCCGTGGGTGTCGGCGGCAATCTGCGCCATGCCGAAATAGGACAATTCGTTCAGGCGTGGGTCGATCTCGGGTGTCAGCCCCATGGATGCCAGCCCCATGGACGCCGCGGTTTCGCGGTGCCGCCGCAGCGACCCGGCATATACCCGCATCACCGGTTCCTCGGTTTCGCGCAGATATTCGCCCAGCCATGCCGCCTGTTGATGGCCAAGCGCCGACAATTGGTCATAGCTTTGTTCATCCCGCGCGGCGGTGTTGGCCTGGCCATGGCGGACAAGGGTGATCGTGGTCATGGGTATCTCCTGTTCCGCGCGGGGCTATCCGGGCCGTGTGACAGTTTCAAGATGGACGCAGGGGCGACGCCGCCCGAGACCGGCATGGGGCCGCCAATCCGGGGTTGCGATGGCGGACGGTCGCGGCATCCTGGCCCGAAAGGAACCCTGACACATTCCGATAACCAAAAAGTTTCAGGAAATCATTGACGTTGCCGCACGAACGCGCACTTTTATTGCGTGGGGATTCGCACGGGGAAGGCGGCTTCACAGCCCGGGTAACGGGCGAACGGGAGGAGATATCGTGGCTCAGTCGTCTCAGGCGACGGATGGACTGACGTCCATACCGGCGCTTTTGCAGCGTAACGCACAGGTTTTCGCGGCCAAACCGGCTTATCGCGAGAAAGAATTCGGTATCTGGCAGACCTGGACCTGGGCCGATGTCAGCCGCGAGGTTGACGATCTCGCGCTGGGACTGATCAATATGGGCGTCAACGAAGGCGATTTCATCGCGATCATCGGCAATAACCGCCCGCATCTGTACTGGTCGATGGTCGCCGCGCAATCCGTAGGCGCGATCCCGGTGCCGCTATATCAGGACGCCGCCGCCGAAGAGATGGCCTATGTGCTGGAACATTGCGGCGCGCGGTTTGCCATCGTCGAGGATCAGGAACAGGTGGACAAGGTGATCGAGGTGCAGGACCGCCTGCACCAGTTCGAGCACATGATCTACCTTGATCCGCGGGGGTTGCGGAAATACGACCACCACCGCCTGCATGAACTGCGCCACGTGCAGGAACAAGGCCGCGCCGCGCGCGACGAATTCACTCCCGATCTGGCGGCCCGCCGCGCCAAGCTGGATTATGCGTCCACCTGCGTGATGCTTTACACCTCGGGCACCACCGGCAAGCCCAAGGGCGTGGTGCTGTCGAACCGCAACATCATCGAAAGCGCGCGCAATTCCTGCGATTTCGACAATCTGCGGGCGGGCGAAGAGGTGTTGGCCTATCTGCCGATGGCCTGGGTGGGCGATTTCATCTTTTCCATCGGGCAGGCCTATTGGTCCGGCTTCTGCGTGAACTGCCCGGAAAGCACCGAAACCATGCAGTCCGACCTGCGCGAAATCGGACCGAGCTATTTCTTTGCCCCGCCGCGGGTGTTCGAAGGCATGCTGACCTCGGTGATGATCCGGATGGAAGACGCCAGCCCGCTGAAAAAGTGGCTGTTCGACCGGTTCATGACGGTGGCGAAACGCGTGGGCCCGGATATTCTGGATGGCAAGCCGGTCGGCATGACGGACCGGCTGTTGTATGCGCTGGGGCAGATCGCGGTCTATGGCCCGCTGAAGAACACGCTGGGCTTCAGCAATATCCGCGTGGGCTATACGGCGGGCGAGGCGATCGGGCCGGAGATTTTCAGTTTCTACCGCAGTCTGGGGATCAACCTGAAACAGCTGTACGGCCAGACCGAAGCGACGGTGTTCATCACCGTGCAGCCCGATGGCGAGGTGCGCGCCGATACCGTGGGCGTGCCGGCCCCCGGCGTCGAGTTGCGCATCGCGGACAATGGCGAGGTATTCTATCGCAGCCCCGGCGTGTTCGAATATTACTACAAGAACCCGGAAAGCACGGCATCGACCAAGGATGCCGAAGGCTGGGTGGCGACCGGCGACGCCGGGTTCATCGAGCCGGGATCAGGCCATCTGCGCATCATCGACCGCGCCAAAGACGTGGGCAAGATGGCGGACGGCAGCCTGTTCGCGCCGAAATATGTGGAAAACAAGCTGAAATTCTATCCCAACATCCTCGAGGCGGTGGTGTTCGGCAATGGCCGCGACCGCTGCTGCGCCTTCATCAACATCGACCTGCAGGCGGTGGGCAACTGGGCGGAACGCAACAACATTTCCTATTCCGGCTATCAGGAACTTGCGGGCCATCCCAAGGTGCTGGACATGGTGCAGGCCCATGTCGAAGAGGTGAACGCATCGGTTGCCGCCGACCCGATGCTGTCGGGCTGCCAGATCCACCGTTTCCTGATCCTGCACAAGGAGTTGGATGCGGACGACGGCGAAATGACCCGCACCCGCAAGGTGCGCCGCCGCATCATCGAGGACAAATATGCTGACCTGATCGGCGCCTTGTATGACGGATCGGCACAGATCGCGACGAAAACCGAAGTGACCTACGAGGATGGCCGCAAGGGCTATATCAGCGCCACACTGACGTTGCGCGACGCCAAGGTGTTTCCGGTGACGCCGCACAAGATGGCCGAACAGAAGGTGGCCGCCGAATGAACGCGCAGATGAACGCCTTGGCGCAACCTCAGGACGGCTACACCACCGCCGATGGCCGCAAGATCGGCCCGGTGCTGATGGAGATGAAGAACATCACGCTGCGCTTTGGCGGCGTGAAGGCGATCACCGACATCAGTTTCGACATTCGTGAAGGCGAGATCCGCGCCATCATCGGCCCGAACGGGGCCGGAAAATCGTCGATGCTGAACGTGATTTCCGGTTTCTACGTGCCGCAGGAAGGCGAGGTCTGGTACAAGGGCCAGAAGCGCCCGCCGATGAAACCGTTTCAGGTCGCGCGGTTGGGTATTGCGCGCACGTTCCAGAACATCGCCCTGTTCGAAGGCATGACGGTGCTGGACAACGTGATGACAGGCCGTCTGAACCACATGAAATCCGGGCTGATTGCTCAGGCGATCTGGAAAGGCCGCGCCGAGGCCGAAGAGGTGGCGAACCGCGAAGTCGTCGAAAAGGTCATCGACTTTCTGGAAATTCAGGCGATCCGCAAGACGCCGGTCGCCCGCCTGCCATATGGCTTGAAAAAGCGCGTCGAACTGGCGCGCGCGCTGGCGGCGGAACCGTCGCTTTTGCTGCTGGACGAACCGATGGCCGGCATGAACGTCGAGGAAAAAGAGGACATGTCCCGCTTCATCCTTGATGTGAACGACGAATTCGGCACCACGATCTGCCTGATCGAACATGACATGGGCGTGGTGATGGACCTGTCCGACCGCGTCGTGGTGATGGATTACGGCAAGAAGATCGGCGATGGCACGCCCGACGACGTGCGCAGCAATCAGGCGGTGATCGACGCCTATCTGGGGGTGGCGCATGACTGACATCATGCGTGGCCCAACCATCATCGCAGGGAGGATCTGAGATGCCCGAAACGCTGCTGTATGCGATCGAGGTGATGACCAACGGCCTGATGGCCGGGGTACTGTATGCGCTGGTGGCCCTTGGGTTCGTGCTGATCTACAAGGCGTCGGGCATCTTCAACTATGCGCAGGGCGTGATGGCGCTGTTTTCGGCGATGACGCTGGTGGGGATCATGGAAGGCCGGGTGCCGTTTTCGCATCTGATCAACGCGGTGCTGGGCACGGACATTCACCATTTCGGCTGGCACCTGCCCGCCGTGCTGTCGATCCTGATGACCATGGCGGTGATGGTCCTGCTGGCTTGGGCGGTGCAGCGGTTCATCTTCCGGCATCTGGTCAACCAAGAACCGATCATCCTGTTCATGGCCACCATCGGGCTTGCCTATTTCATGGAAGGCTTCGGTGACATGATGTGGGGGTCCGACATCAAGAAGCTGGATGTGGGCCTGCCGCAGGGCATGAATTCATGGATCGACGAGACCACCTATGGCGCGTTTGGTTACGGGTTCTTCATCGACAATCTGGATATCGTGGCGGCCATCGTGGCGGCCATTCTGGTGGCGATCCTGGTCGCCTTCAGCCAGTATACCAAACAGGGCCGCGCCATGCGCGCGGTGGCGGATGACCATCAAGCGGCGCTGTCGGTCGGCATTTCGCTGAACTTCATCTGGATCATGGTCTGGTCGGTCGCGGGTTTCGTGGCGCTGGTGGCGGGCGTGATGTGGGGCGCGAAATCGGGGGTGCAGTTTTCGCTGTCGCTGATCGCGCTGAAGGCGCTGCCGGTGCTGATGCTGGGCGGGTTCACCTCGATTCCGGGCGCCATCGTCGGCGGCCTGATCATCGGGGTGGGCGAAAAGCTGTTCGAATTCTTCATCGGCCCAATGATCGGCGGGGCCACCGAAAACTGGTTCGCCTATGTGCTGGCGCTGATTTTCCTCGTGTTCCGGCCGCAGGGACTGTTCGGCGAAAAGATCATCGAAAGGGTGTGACATGCAAAAGACCATCGCCATCCTGAACGTCGTCGCCTGGGGCGGTTTCTGGGCCTTTGGCTATCTGGCGCTGACCACCGATCCGTCGGAAACGCATCGTATCATGGTTGCGCTGCTGTTGGCGGCCATCGGCGGCGGTGTGGGGCTGTGGGCGTGGTTCCAACTGGTGCGCCATGCCGAGGCGCGGGGTCTGGCCCGCAAACCGAAATTTGCCGTACCGGAACATCTGCGGCCAAACCTGAATACCGCCGCCGAAGGGGATAACTGATGCTTTACCGCGAGGCTGGCGATTTCAAGACGACCTATACGGCGGACGGGCAGACCTTTCCGATCCGGTTCGACCGGATGCGCTATTATGCCGTGCTGGTGGTGGCGTTCGGGGTGATCCCGTTCTTCATCAACGATTACTGGGCCAACGCCGTCCTGCTGCCGTTCCTGATCTATTCCATCGCGGCGATCGGGCTGAACATTCTGGTGGGCTATTGCGGGCAGGTGTCGCTGGGCACCGGCGGGTTCATGGCGGTGGGCGCCTATGCGGTCTACAAGCTGATGACATCCTTTCCCGAGGTGAACCTGTTCTTTCACGTGCTGCTGGCGGGCGGGATCACCGCCTTTGTGGGAGTGATGTTCGGCCTGCCGTCGCTGCGGATCAAGGGGTTCTATCTGGCGGTGGCGACACTGGCGGCGCAGTTCTTTCTGGTCTGGCTGTTCAACCGCGTGCCGTGGTTCTACAACTATTCCGCCTCGGGGCAGATTTCCGCGCCCGACCGCACAGTGTTCGGCCTGTTGATTTCCGGCCCGTCCGCCGAGGCCTGGGCGAAATACCTGTTCTGTCTGGTGTTCACGGTGGGCGTGGCGTTTCTGGCGCGCAACCTGACGCGCGGCATGCAGGGACGGCAATGGATGGCGATCCGCGATATGGACATCGCCGCCGAAATCATCGGCGTGGACCCGCTGCGCGCCAAACTGATGGCCTTTGCGGTATCGTCGTTCTTCATCGGCATCGCGGGGGCGCTGTTCTTTTCGGTCTATCTGGGCGCGGTCGAGGTCGGCGAGGCCTTTGGCATCAACAAATCCTTCCTCGTGCTGTTCATGATCATCATCGGCGGCCTTGGGTCGATCTTCGGCTCCTTCGCGGGCGCGGCGTTTCTTGTGGTCCTGCCGGTGCTGCTGAAGAACCTGCTGGTGGGCGGCCTTGGCTGGCCCACCGATCTGGCGGCGCATCTGGAATTCATGATTGTCGGCCTGTTGATCATCGTCTTTCTGATCGCCGAACCACACGGGCTGGCGCAATTGTGGCGCGTGGCCAAGGAAAAACTGCGGCTTTGGCCGTTTCCGCATTGACGCAACGGTGGGGGGTAAACCCCCACCCATCACCATACCCGCACCTGCAGAAAGGCGCGGGGATTGACCGGGGGATCACCCCGGCGACCCGACATCGGACCAACCATGGGAGGAATACCCCGATGAAACTGAAACTGATCTCTGCCGTTGTGGCGGCAATCGTGGCCGGCGCACCGGCGATGGCGGACCTGACGTTCACCTCGCTCAGCTATCGCACCGGACCTTATGCGGCGAACGGCATCCCGTTTGCCGACGGCTATGCCGATTACTTCACCCTGCTGAACGAACGCGATGGCGGCATCGGCGGCGAAAAGGTGAACCTGATCGAATGCGAAACCGCCTATAACACCGAAAAAGGCGTGGAATGCTATGAATCCACCAAGGGTTCGGGCGCGTTGCTGTATCAGCCGCTGTCCACCGGCATCACCTATCAGCTGATCCCCAAGGTCACGGCCGACAACATCCCGATGCATTCGATGGGCTATGGCCGCACGTCCGCCAAGAACGGCGAAGTGTTCAGCCATATCTTCAACTATCCCGCCAACTACTGGGATGGCGCATCGGTCGCGATCAAGCACCTCTTGGACGTGAACGGCGGCGACCTGAAGGGCAAGAAGATCGCGCTGGTCTATCACAATTCGGCCTATGGCAAGGAACCGATCCGCACGCTGGAAGAGCTGGCGAAAAAGCATGGCTATGAACTGACCCTGCTGCCAGTGGATCACCCCGGTCAGGAACAGAAATCGCAGTGGCTGCAGATCCGCCGCGACAAGCCCGACCATGTGCTGATGTGGGGCTGGGGCGTGATGAACCAGGTCGCCATTCAGGAAGCCGTGAACATCCGCTACCCGATGGAAAACTTTGTCGGCATCTGGTGGTCGGGTTCTGAAAACGACGTGCTTCCCGCCGGTGAAGGCGCCAATGGCTACAAAGCGCTGACGTTCCACAATGTGGGCGCGGATTTCCCGCTGTTCGCCGACATCGAGAAATACGTGAAATCCACCGGCAAGGCCGCCGGTGCGGGCGACCAGATCGGCACGGCGCTTTACAACCGTGGCCTTTACGCCGCGATGCTGGCCGCCGAAGCCGCCAAGACCGCGCAGGAAATCCACAAGACCGCCGCCATCACCCCTGCGATGATGCGCGACGGCATGGAAAACCTGGAAATCACCGAAGCCAAGATGACCGCACTGGGTCTGCCGGGCTTTGGTCCGTCGTTCAAGGTGTCCTGCCAGAACCATGGCGGCGACGGTCTGACGGCCGTTCTGCAATGGGATGCGGCGGGCAAGAAGTGGAACAAGATCACCGACTTCGTTGCGCCCGACAATGACGTGCTGAACCCGCTGGTGGCCGAAGATGCGGCCGCCTACGCGAAAGAGGCCGGCATCACCCCGGCTTGCAAGTAACCAGACAAACGCGGGCCGCCTGTCGCGGGCGGTCCGCATCCTGACATGAAAGGCGTGAACGATGCTGGATGCCGGGCAGACGAACCAGGAGACGCTTCTGGAGGTCAACAATATCGAGGTGATCTACAATCACGTCATCCTCGTCTTGAAAGGCGTCAGCCTGAAGGTGCCGAAGGGCGGCATCACCGCCCTGCTGGGTGGCAATGGCGCGGGCAAATCCACCACGCTAAAGGCAATTTCCGGTCTGCTGGCATCAGAACGCGGGCAGATCACCAAGGGCACGATCACCTATCGCGGCGACTCGATCGCGGCGATGAACCCCGCCGATCTGGTGCAGCGCGGCGTCATTCAGGTGATGGAAGGGCGGCATTGCTTTGAACATCTGACGGTCGAGGAAAACCTGATGACCGGGTCCTATACCCGCCGTGACGGACGCGCGGCGGTCGAGGCGGATCTGGAAATGGTTTACAATTATTTCCCGCGCCTGAAAGAACGGCGCCGTAGCCAGGCGGGCTATACCTCGGGTGGGGAACAGCAGATGGTGGCGATTGGCCGCGCGATCATGTCGCGCCCCGAAACCATTCTGCTGGACGAGCCGTCCATGGGTCTGGCGCCGCAATTGGTCGAGGAAATCTTCAACATCGTCAAGACGTTGAATGAAAAGGAAGGCGCGACGTTCCTGTTGGCGGAACAGAACACCAACGTCGCGCTGCGGTTCGCGCATTACGGCTATATCCTTGAGTCCGGGCGCGTGGTGATGGATGGCCCCGCACAGGAACTGCGCGAAAACCCGGATGTGAAAGAGTTTTACCTTGGCATGTCAGACGAGGGGCGCAAATCCTTTCGCGACGTGCGCAGCTATCGCCGCCGCAAACGCTGGCTGAGCTGACCCCTTCTGAAAGGCCATGACATGACCCGCTATTTCGACGCTCTGGAAACCCGCAGCGACGCCGAACGTGCCGCGTGGCTGGCGCAGGAACTGCCCAAACAGATCGCCCGCGCCCGCGCGCTGCCGGGCTATGCCGGGCGGCTGGACGGGGTGGACCCGGGTCGCATCACGCGCATCGCCGATCGGGCCGC
>JBGSJU010000164.1:0-3025 GCA_041741655.1 Rhodobacterales bacterium | reverse complement strand
TCATGCTGGGCGTCGGCGTGATGATGTTGACAGGGCTGTGGCCGGTGCTGGCCGGGCCCGAGGGCAAGGCGGCGGGCACCAAGATCGCGGCCAAGGCCGCAGATGCCGGGCTTGCGCTGTCGCAGGACCAGATCCAGCGCGCCGTGGTGGACAGCATCCGCGCCCTGATGATCATCCGCGCCTATCGCATCCGGGGCCATCTGGCCGCCGACATCGACCCGCTGGGCATGCGCGATGCATCCGTCCATCCGGAACTGGACCCGAAATCCTACGGCTTTACCGAGGCCGACATGGACCGGCCCATCTTCATCGACAATGTTCTAGGGCTGAACCATGCCTCGATGCGCCAGATCATCGACATCGTGCGCCGGACCTATTGCGGCACGTTCGCGCTGCAATACATGCATATTTCCGATCCGGAACAGGCCGGCTGGCTGAAGGAACGTATCGAAGGCTACGGCAAGGAAATCAGTTTCACCCGCGAAGGCCGCCGCGCCATCCTGAACAAGCTGGTCGAGGCCGAAGGGTTCGAGAAATTCTGCCATGTGAAGTTCATGGGCACCAAGCGGTTCGGTCTGGACGGGGCGGAATCGCTGATCCCGGCGATGGAACAGATCATCAAGCGTGGCGGCAATCTGGGCGTGCAGGAAATCGTCATGGGCATGCCGCATCGTGGCCGCCTGAACGTGCTGGCCAACGTGCTGGGCAAACCCTACCGCGCGATCTTCAACGAATTTCAGGGCGGCAGCTTCAAACCCGATGACGTGGACGGGTCGGGCGATGTGAAATATCACCTCGGCGTGTCGTCGGACCGGATTTTCGATGGCAATTCCGTGCACCTGTCGCTGACCGCGAACCCCAGCCACCTTGAAGCGGTGAACCCCGTCGTGCTGGGCAAGGTCCGCGCCAAGCAGGATCAGGCGCATGACACCGACCGCACCAAGGTGATGCCGGTGCTGCTGCATGGCGATGCGGCCTTTGCGGGGCAGGGCGTGGTGGCGGAATGTTTCCAGCTGTCAGGCATCAAGGGCCACCGCACCGGCGGCACCATCCATATCGTGGTGAACAACCAGATCGGGTTCACCACCGCGCCGCATTTCTCGCGCACCTCGCCCTATCCGACCGATATCGCGCTGATGGTCGAAGCGCCGATTTTCCACGTCAACGGCGATGACCCCGAGGCGGTGGTGCATGCCGCCAAGGTCGCTACCGAATTCCGCCAGAAATTCCACAAGGACGTGGTGCTGGACATCTTCTGTTATCGCCGGTTCGGCCATAACGAAGGCGACGAGCCGATGTTCACCAACCCGGCGATGTACAACCGCATCAAGCGGCAGAAAACCACGCTGGCGTTGTATACCGAACGGCTGGTGGCCGATGGCCTGATCCCGGAAGGCGAGATCGAGGACATGAAGGCCGCGTTTCAGGCCAAGCTGAACGAGGATTTCGAGGCCGCCAAGGATTACCGTCCCAACAAGGCCGACTGGCTGGATGGCCGCTGGTCGCATCTGGATCGCCAGAAAGAGGGCAAGTATCAGCGCGGCAAGACCTCGATCCCGCAGGCCATGATGGACGATCTGGCCGCTGCACTGACCCGCGCGCCCGCCAACCATCGCCTGCACAAGACGGTGGAACGTCTGCTGGAAACCAAGAAGCAGATGTTCGACAGCGGCAAGGGCTTCGATTGGGCGACCGCCGAATCGATGGCTTTCGGGTCGCTGCTGGTCGAAGGCTATCCGGTGCGCCTGTCCGGTCAGGATGCCACGCGCGGCACCTTCAGCCACCGCCATTCCGGTCTGGTCGATCAGGATACCGAAGAACGGTATTACCCCCTGAACCACGTCCGCGACGGACAGGCCCGGTTCGAGGTCATCGACTCCATGCTGTCGGAATATGCCGTGCTGGGCTTTGAATACGGCTATTCGCTGTCCGAACCCAATGCGCTGACCCTGTGGGAGGCGCAGTTCGGCGATTTCGCCAATGGTGCGCAGATCATGTTCGACCAGTTCATTTCGTCGGGCGAGGCGAAATGGCTGCGGATGTCCGGTCTGGTGGTGCTGTTGCCGCATGGCTATGAAGGGCAGGGGCCGGAACATTCGTCGGCCCGCCCGGAACGGTTCCTGCAGATGTGCGGCAGCGACAACTGGATCGTGGCGAATTGTTCGACACCGGCGAATTATTTCCACATCCTGCGCCGGCAATTGCACCGCAGTTTCCGCAAACCGCTGATCCTGATGACACCGAAATCTCTGCTGCGCCACAAGCTGGCGATTTCGGATGCCGCCGATTTCCTGACCGGGTCGTCGTTCCACCGTGTGCTGTGGGACGATGCCGAACGCGGCCATTCGGAATTGACGCTGAAACCCGATGCCGAGATCAAGCGGGTGGTGATGTGTTCGGGCAAGGTCTATTACGATCTGCTGGAACAGCGCGACGCGCAGGGGCTGGATGATGTCTATATCCTCCGGCTGGAACAATTCTATCCCTTCCCGGCGCAATCGCTGGCCAAGGAATTGCAGCGGTTTGCGGGCGCAGAAATGGTCTGGTGTCAGGAAGAACCGAAGAATCAGGGCTATTGGTCCTTTGTCGAACCCAATATCGAATGGGTGCTGGGCCGCCTGAAAGCGACGCATCGCCGCGCGATCTATGCAGGCCGTGCCGGGTCCGCCTCGCCCGCGACCGGGTTGGGGTCGCGGCACAAGGCCGAACAGCAGGCGCTGATCGACGAAGCCCTGACTGTCGGGGGAAAATGATCCATGGCCGTTGACGTCCGCGTGCCCGTACTGGGCGAAAGTGTCACAGAAGCGACCATCGCCACCTGGTTCAAGAAACCCGGTGATGCGGTGGCCGTCGACGAAATGCTGTGCGAATTGGAAACCGACAAGGTGACCGTCGAGGTGCCTGCACCGGTGGCCGGTGTGCTGGGCGCGTTACTGGCGCGCGAAGGTGAAACGGTCGGGGTCAACGCATTGTTGGCCACAATCCTGCAGGATGCGGATCAGGGCGCTGTTCAAGGTGCCGCTGC
>JBGSJU010000163.1:0-9979 GCA_041741655.1 Rhodobacterales bacterium | reverse complement strand
CCGCACGATTTCGCTGACGGCGCGGCGCGGCACGCTGGGCGATCTGCCGGCCCGGGTGGCTGCAGATCTGCGTCTGCTGCTGGCCGATGCCATTGTGGCACCGGTCATCGCCGCCTATCCGTTCATGGCCAATGTCGTGCAGGTCCTGCCGGCGCGGGCGTAGGGTGGGGGGTCACCCCACCGCCTTCTGGCCATAGGCGCGCAGGTTGCCCATCACATCCTGTGCCGCGCGCACCAGTGCATCCGCGATCATGTCGCATTCGGCCACACTCAACCGCGCTGGCAGGCGCACATCGCAGGCCTTCATCAGCATTGCGCGGGTGCGCGGCAATTCCGGCAGGTCTTTCAGGAACTGCCAGTTCCAGAACGCCCGCGCATTGTCCTTGCTGGCACCAAACACCTGCACCTTGACGCCCCGCGCCGCCGCCGCATCGGCATAGGCGGCGATTTCGGCGTCATTCATGCCGACCAGATTGAACTGGATCGAATCCGGTGCGCGTTCTTCGGGGGCCAGTTTGGCGGGCACGTCGATCCACGGGCTGATGTTCAACTGATCCGCCACATGATCATGGTTGCGCCGCCCGTCGCGCACCCGGCGCGCCAGTTCGGGCAGTTGCGGCCGGATGACCGCCGCCGACAGGTTGCCCAAGCGCAGGTTATACAGCGGCAACTGGTTCTGCCAGCGGGCAAAGGCCGCTTCCAGCGCCGCATCGACGCCATGCTTGCGCCAGTTATGTTCATAGGCGCCCGACATGATGATCGCCTGCGCCATCAGATCGGCATCGTCGGAAATCAGGATGCCGCCTTCGCCCGCATTGACCATCTTGTAGGACTGAAAGCTGAAACAGCCCACCTTGCCGATGGTGCCGATATTGCGCCCGGCCCATGTGGTGCCCAGTGAATGCGCCGCATCTTCCACCACCGGAATGCCGCGTGCATCGGCCTCAGTGACGATGGCATCCATGTCGGACGTGTGGCCGCGCATGTGGCTGATCATCACTGCATCGATGCCCTGATCCATCAGCGCGCGGAAATGGTCCAGATCCACCCGATAATTCTTGCCGACCTCGCACAGCACCGGCACGCAATCCGCATGCACGATCGACGACGGGACGGCGGCAAAGGTAAAGGCCGGGATCAGCACGCGCGCGCCGGGTTTCAGCCCCAGCGCCTTCAGCGACAGAAACAGCGCCGCCGAACAGGACGACACGGCCAACGCGTATTTCGATCCCATCATCGCGGCGAACTCGCGTTCCAGCAGCGCCACCGGCGCATCCGCGGGCGCAGTGTAGCGGAACAGATCGCCCGATTGCAGCAAGCGGTCGATCTCGGCGCGCGCGCCGTTGGGGATCGATTCGGCATCATAAACATTGGGGAAGGGGATCGCAGCAGTATCGAGGGACATGTTCGGTCTTCCTGAAGGGTGTTTTCAGGATTTCTAAACGAAGGTTATGACAAAACCAAGACGTTTTCGCAGGCCGGGCGGGTTGCCGCCGTCAGACCCCACTCAGACCCCACTCAGACTCCTGTCAGACCCCTCATCAGACCCCCAGCCGGTCGCGCAGCGAAAACCATGTCATCGCCAACGTCAGCACCGGCGCGCGCAGGCCTGTACCGCCCGGAAAAGGCTGCACGGGCAGGGCGGCCATCACATCGAAACGTTCCGCCTGACCTGCCACCGCTTCGGCCAGCACCAGACCGGCATGGGTCGCGGTGCCGATGCCGTGGCCGGAATAGCCCGACGCGGTCAGCACATTCGGCGCAAGACGCGCGAAATAGGGCAGGCGGCGCGGCGTGATCGCCAACGTGCCGCCCCAGGCGTGGTCGATGCGCACATCGTGCAGGCCGGGAAAGATCTCCAGCATCGGCTTGCGCACCAGCGCCGCGATATCGGCCGGAAACCGATAGCCATAGGTTTCGCCACCGCCGAACAGCAGCCGCGCGTCCTCGGACAGCCGGAAATAATTCACCACGAACCGGCTGTCGCAGACCGCCACATCCTGCCGCAGCACATCCGCCACCCGCGCACCAAGAGGTTCGGTCGCCACCATGAAATTGTTGATCGGCATCACCCGCGCCGCCACCTTGCGGTCCAGCCCGCCCAGATAGCCATTGGCGGCAAGGATCAGGTGGTCGGCCCTGACATTGCCGGCATCGGTGGCAACCCGCACCCCGTCGGACGCGGTCGTGCCGCGGTCGATGCGGTGCACCTCGCTCAATTCGTGGATCCGCACCCCTGACGCCGCCGCCGCCCGCGCCAGCCCCAGCGCATAGCGCAGCGGGTGCAGATGCCCGGCACCTTGGTCGATCATCCCGCCGTGATAGGCTGGCGATGCGCAGATCGCCTGCAACCCCGCAGGGTCCAGCGCGCTGGCCGCATGATAGCCATAGGCACGGTCCAGATGATCGGCATAGCGCGCCATCTGATCGGTCTCGCGCGGCGTGAACCCGGCCCAGACCAGCCCCGGCTTGTAACCACAATCGATCCCATGCGCCGCGATCAACCCATGCGTGACCGCCTTGGCCTCCTCGCCCAAATCCCACAGCCGCCGGGCCACGGCAGAGCCCAGCAGCTTTTCCAGCTTGAGCTGATCCTGCCGCTGGCCGGACCCCAACTGCCCGCCATTGCGCCCGGACGCCCCCCAACCGACCCGATGCGCCTCCAGCAGCACGACGTCGAACCCGCGTTCCCGCAAATGCAACGCCGCCGACAACCCGGTATAGCCGCCGCCCACCACCACCACATCCGCCCGCGCCGCACCTTTCAACGCCGGAAATGGCGGCAGAGGCGTGGCCGTTGCGGCATACCAGCTTGCCGGGTAATCGCCCCGCCGGTCATTGGCATGCAAAAGGTTCATGGCAGACCCTTCCGGCGCGTCCCGTGCTTCTTCGGTTTCCAAATATCCCGGGGAGCGCGAGGGGCTGGCCCCTCGCCCCCTCCACAGGATCACACGTTCAACAACAGGTGCTCACGCTCCCACGGGCTGATCACCTGCAGGAATTCTTCATATTCCGTGCGCTTGACGATCGAATAGACCCGCACGAATTCCGACCCCATCACCTCGTGCAATTCCTTGGCGCCTTCGAACAGGTCCAACGCATCGCCCATCACGCGCGGGATGTTGCCAGTGCCTTCATAGGCGTCGCCCTTGAATGACGGGCCGGGGCGCAATTCCTTCATCAGGCCCAGATAACCGCAGGCCAGGCTGGCCGCGATGCCCAGATAGGGGTTGCAATCCATGCCCGCCAACCGGTTTTCGATCCGGCGTGCGGCAGGCGCGGCCAGCGGGATGCGGATGCCGGTGGTGCGGTTGTCGCGGCCCCAGGCCAGATTGATCGGTGCCGCATGGTCGCGCACATAGCGGCGATAGCTGTTCACATAGGGCGCCAGCACGGCGATGGCTTGGGGCAGATGGGTCTGCAGCCCGGCAATGAAGTTGAAGAACGCTTCGGTTTCACCGCCCGCCGGCCCGGAAAACAGGTTCAGGCCCGTGGTGGCATCCACCACCGAATGGTGGATGTGCATCGCGCTGCCCGGTTCGTCGGCGATGGGTTTGGCCATGAAGGTGGCGAAACAATTGTGCCGCAGCGCCGCCTCGCGGATCAGCCGCTTGAAATAGAACACCTCGTCGGCCAGCCGGATCGGATCGCCGTGTTGCAGGTTGATCTCCAACTGCCCGGCACCGCCTTCCTGCGTGATGCCGTCGATTTCCAGCCCCTGTTCCTCTGCGAAATCATAGATGTCGTCGATCACGGGCCCGAATTCATCCACCGCCGACATCGAATAGGCCTGCCGTGCCGCCGCAGGACGGCCCGACCGGCCCATCATCGGTTCGATCCCCTTGGCCGGGTCCAGATTGCGGGCGACCAGAAAGAATTCCATCTCGGGGGCGACGACGGGTTTCCAACCCTGCTTTTCATAGAGCGCCACGACCCGTTTCAGCACATTGCGCGGCGCATAGGGAATGGGCTGGCCCTTGCGGTCATAGGCGTCGTGGATCACCTGCAAGGTGGTGTCGGCGGTCCATGGTGCCGCCGTGGCGGTGGAATAATCGGGCCGCAGGATCATGTCGCGCTCGATGAAGCCTTCTTCGCCCGCCGCATCGCCCCAGTCGCCGGTGATCGTCTGGTAGAAAATCGATTCCGGCAGATGGAAAAACTCCTGCCGGGCAAATTTCGACGCCGGCATGGCCTTGCCGCGCGCAATGCCGGGCAGGTCGGCAATGATGCATTCGACCTCGTCCAGCCGCTTGTCGGCCAGATATTCCTGGGTGTGGGTGGGCAGCCGGTCTTTCCAGTCGGTCATGCGGATTGCCCTTTCAGCACGGCGGCCATGCGCGCGGCCAGCCTTTTGTTGTCGGTGGGCGCGGGCAGGGTGGCGCGCGCGGCCTGTTTCAGATCGTCGGGCACGGTGGCGCCACGATAGCTGATCAAGCCTTCGATCACGGCTGCGGTGAATTCCGGATGTGCCTGCACGGTGAAGATGCGCGGGCCATAGACCAATGCGGCATTTGCGCAGAAATCGCTGGTGGCGACCACCTTCGCCCCCGGCGGCACGTCCACGACCTGATCCTGATGCCATGAATTCAGCGCCACCGTTTCGCCGTCCAGATCATACTCCTGCCGCCCGACCGACCAGCCGCCGGCGAATTTCTCGACCCGCCCGCCCAGGGCCTGTGCGATGATCTGATGGCCGAAACACACCCCCACCAGCGGGCGGCCTGCATCGCGGATTGCGCGGATCAGCACCTCCAGCGGGGGGATCCAGTCGTGATCTTCATAGGCGCCATGCCGTGATCCGGTAATCAGCCAGCCGTCGCAATCGGTTGGCCCGGCCGGGAATTCGCCGTCCACCACATTATAGGTCACAAAGTCAAAGCCGTGCCCGTCCAGCAGGCGCGCGAACATGTCGGAATAATCGCCCAATGCCGGACGAAGCTCGTCCGCAGCGTGGCCGGTTTGCAGGATGCCGATCTTCATGGATCACCAGATTGAGGGATAGGCCGACCTTAGACCGCACAGGGTGCAGCGGCAAGGCGCTGGCATCACACGGTATCGAGGTAAATCTCCACCTGCTCCGACGGTTCCAGATGCGCCATGTAATGCCGTTCCTGCCGCTTGGTCAGCACAAGGTTGCGGATCAGGTCGGGGGCAAAGAAATTCGGCATGATGGTGCTGGTTTCAAAGGCGTCGATCGCGGTGCCCCAATCCTCGGCCATGCGGGGCAGGTCAAGGTTATAGGCGTTCCCCGTAATGGGCGCCGGCGGTTCCATGCGGTTTTCAATGCCCCACAGCGCCGCGCCCAGAATGGCCGCCGACAACAGGTAGGGATTCACATCGCCCCCCGCCACCCGGTGTTCCAGCCGCCGCGCCTTGCTGCTGCCGGACGGGATGCGAATGGCCGAGGTGCGGTTCTCATAGGCCCAGGAAATCCCCGAGGGCGCATGGCTACCGCCCGCCAGCCGTTCATAGCTGTTGCCATGCGGGGCGAAGATCAGCGTGCTGTCATGCATGGCCGCCATGCAGCCGCCGACCGCGTGGCGCAGGTTTTCGGTGCCAAGTTGCCCGCCATCATCAAAGATGTTGCGCCCGTCGGAATTGTTGATCGAAAAATGCGTATGAAGCCCTGACCCGGCATAATCCACATAGGGTTTCGCCATGAAGGATGCGGCAAAGCCGTGCCGCCGCGCCAGACCCTTGACCAGCATCTTGAACAGCCACGCATCATCGGCGGCGCGCAGCGCGTCGTTCTGGTGCACGAGGTTCAATTCGAACTGGCCCAGCCCCGCTTCGGAAATCGCGGTATCGGCGGGAATGTCCATTTCCTCGCAGGCGTCGTAAAGGTCGGTGAAGAAGGTATCAAAGGCATCCAGCGCCCGGATCGACAGGATTTCTGCTGCCTTGCGCCGCTTGCCCGACCGCGGGCTGGGCGGCACTTGCAATGTCTTGCCCGAATCGTCGATCAGGTAGAACTCCAGCTCCATCGCCACCACGGGGGTCAGCCCGCGCGCCTTGTAGCGGTCCACGACCGCGCGGAGCGCGTGGCGCGGGTCGCCATCGTAAGGCCGGCCATCCTCGCGGAACATCCAGATCGGCAGCAGGGCGGTGGGCGCCTCCAGCCATGGCATCGGCATGAAGCCGCGTTCGGTCGGTTTCAGCACGCCATCGGCATCGCCGCCGTCATAGACCAGCGGGCTGTCGTCGATATCTTCGCCCCAGATATCGAGGTTCAGCGAGGACAGCGGAAACCGCGTGCCGTTTTCCACCACGGCGTCAGCGAAACGGGAAGGGACACGTTTGCCGCGCGGTTGGCCGTTCAGATCGGCTGCGGCCACGCGGATCGTCCTGACCTGCGTGTTCTTGCGCAGCCAGTTCAGGGTCGAGGTCGACATATTTCACCTGCTAATTTGATCAAATCTTACCCTGTCCGGGGTCGCTCTGGCAACCCTCAAGGCGGGCCTCTTGTCACATTACCGCAGGAAACCCGGTGACATGCCGGCGCGACGGCGCTGCGGTGCCGTCGGAAGGTGGCGGTTCAGGTGGCGGTTGACGGCCCCGAACAACCCGATCACCACCAGCGTCAGCAGGATGAAATACCCTGCGAGGATCGGGTAGGGGATGAACGGGTTGAACGTCTTGTCCGCGAAATAATTCGCATAATACAGCGCGTCACCCTTTTGCGCCGTGGCCGGAAAGCCGGAAAAGAACACCAAGGTCGTGGCGTGGAACAGGAAGATCGCCTCGTTGGTATAGGCGGGCCAGGCCAGTCGCAGCATGGTGGGCCAGACGATGCGGCGAAACCTTGTGCGCGGCGAAAACCCGTAGGCCTCGGCGGCTTCGATGTCGCCCTTGGGCACCGACAGAAGCGCGCCATGGAAAATCTCGGCCGAATAGGCGGCGGTGTTCAGGAACAACACCAACAGCGCGCCCCAGGTGGCGGAGGTCAGCGGGGTGAAGAACGGATAGCTTTGTTTCAGCGACAAAAACAGGAAATAGGCAAAGAAGAACTGGATGAACAAGGGCGAGCCGCGGAAGACGAAGATGAACGCGTTCGCCGGTTTGCTGAGCCACGGATTGCGCCCCGCCTTGGCCAGCGCCAGCGCGGTCGCAAGGAAAAACCCAGTGACCAGCGAAAGCGCGCCGAAATAGATGTTCCAGATCATGCCGGACCCGATCAGCACAACCTGCTGGCACAGCGTGAAATCGCCACGCGGCAACAGCCGTTCGCCGATGCCGATGGACCTGAGGCCATAATCCATGAGCGTTTCGTAACAACTCATGCCGCGGCCTTTCGCTGGGCTTCGCCGCCCAAGGTCGCCTGCCCCTTGGTCAGACGCGCCATCACCCGTTCCAGCACGATTTCTGACACCCGCGTGAAGGCGAGGTAAAACACCAGCAGGAACAGGAAATACCACATCCGCCAATCGCCATGCGGGTATTCGGTGAATTGCGGGGTTTTCGTGCCGCCCAATTCGCGCGCCCAATAGACGATATCCTCGACCCCGAGCAGGAACAGCAAGGGCGTCGCCTTGATCAGCACCATCCACAGGTTCGATAGGCCGGGCAGGGCATAGACCCACATCTGCGGCACCAGGATGCGGCGGAACGACTGCCGGGGCGTCATGCCGTAGGCTTCGGCGGTTTCCATCTGGGCGCGGGGGACGGCGCGCATGGCGCCAAACAGCACATTGGCGGCAAAGGCGCCGAACACGATAGCAAAGGTGAACACCGCCAGGGCGAAGCCGTAGATTTCATGCACCCATTGCGGCGCATTGCCCAAGGGGGCTTTGGCGGGCGGGCAGACGCGGAAATCGCTGCCCTGCCGGATCGGTTCCGACCAGTCGGGGCAGAACCACAGGTGGCGCAGGTATTCGATGCCCTGATCCAGCGCGATCACGAAGAACAAAAAAAACGCGATGTCGGGCACGCCGCGCACCAGCGCGATATAGCCGCGGCCCAGCCATGACAGGGGCGCGATGCGCGACCGGGCCGCGACCGCCCCCGCGAACCCCATGGCCAGCGCCGTGGGCGCCGTGATCGCCAACAGCAGCAGCACCGTCCCGAAGGACGCATAGAACGACAGATGCTTGGCCGTGGTCAGGTAACAGACCAGCCAGCCAAGCCCATGCAGCGTTGTCGGATCGGCGCAGGATGCAAACATGGCGGGGATGCGGGGCGGGCTGCAAACCCACCCCGCGTTGCCATCAATAGGTCACGGTCGCGTCGCCGAACCACTTTTTCAACAGCGTGTTCAACGTTCCATCCGCCTTCATCGCGGTGACGGCTGCATCGAACTTGTCCCGCAGCGGCTTGTCGCTTTCGCGGAATCCCATGCCGACGCCGCCACCCAGCGGTACCGGTTCGCCCACGATCATCAATTCGCCGCCCGACGCATCGACGATCGGTTTCAGATAGTCGAAATCGGCGAACACGGCATCGGCTTCGCCGTTGCGCACGGCGGCGACGGTCTCTTCGGGCGTGGCGAATTCCATCAGCTGTGCGCCCGATTCCGCGACATGCCCGGCCTGAATGGTCGATGTCTGCGCCGACACCGTGCCCTTGATGTTCGCGTCCGCGGCCTTGCCGACATAGACAGATGCGGTTGGCGGGTAATAATCCTGTGTGAAATCAATCACCTTGTCGCGTTCTTCGGTAATCGACATGCCGGCGATGATCACGTCATAGTTGCCCGACACGAGGTTGGGAATGATCGAATCCCAGTCGTTCTTGACCCATTCACAGGTCAGTTCGGCGCGTTTGCACAATTCGTCGCCCAGTTCGCGTTCAAAGCCGTCGATCTCACCCTTGTCATTGATGAAGTTGTAGGGCGGATAGGCGCCTTCGGTGCCCAGACGCACGGTTTGCGCCAATGCGCCCCCGGCGGTCAGCGCCAGCAGCGCGGCGGTCAGGATCAGTTTCTTCATGGGTATCTCCCGTTGGTTGGTTTTGGATGCAGAGTGCCGGCGCGTGGTTCAGGCCGGGGCGGTGGCTGACAGGAATTGGCGCAGGCGTTCGGATTTTGGCGCGCCGAACAGGGTGGCAGGCGGGCCTTCTTCCTCGATCAGGCCCTGATGCAGAAAGACCACGTGATCGGACACATCGGCGGCCAGCCGCATGTCATGCGTCACGATCAGCATGGTGCGGCCCTCGTCGGCCAGCGCCTTGATGACCCGCACCACCTCTTGTTCCAGTTCAGGGTCCAGCGCCGATGTGGGTTCATCGAACAACAGCGCCTGCGGTTCCATGCACAGCGCGCGTGCGATGGCGGCGCGTTGCTGCTGGCCACCCGACAGTTGCGCGGGCCAGCAATCGCATTTGTCGCCGATGCCGACTTTATCCAGATAGCGCCGCGCGGCGGCCTCGACCTCGGCGCGGGGGCGGCCCAGCACGGTCAGCGGCGCCTCCATCACGTTTTGCAGGATGGTCATGTGCGACCACAGATTGAACTGCTGGAACACCATCGACAGATTGGTGCGGATGCGCAGCACCTGTCCGGGGTCGGACGGATGGCGGCCAAGGCCGGTGCCGCGCCATTTCACCGCCTCGCCCTGAAACAGGATCTGGCCTTGCTGGCTGTCCTCCAGCAGGTTGCAGCACCGCAACAGCGTGGATTTGCCAGACCCGGACGACCCGATCAGCGCCACTACCGCGCCTTGCTGCGCCGTGATATCGACGCCTTTCAGCACCTCCAGCGACCCGTAGGATTTGTGCAGATCGCGGATTTCAATCACTGGACCGGCCACGCGCGGGATTCCCTGTCATCTTTTTGTTGCAAAGCAGTTGGGCGGAAATTGCAGCCCATTGCAACGGTGCAAAGGTGTTGCGGCGTGCGTTCGCCTGTTTTTTCAGCGTTGTGTGTGGCCAAAGCTCAGCAATGGCGGCGGGGGCGGGACCGGCACCGCCAGATAGGCCGCAGCCGGGATCGTCACCAGTCCCGCCAGATCCAGCGCGGTCTTGTCATCGGGGCTGAAGGCGGCAA
>JBGSJU010000162.1:0-6392 GCA_041741655.1 Rhodobacterales bacterium | reverse complement strand
GATCTGCCCGCGATGGGGCGCGAAACCGGGCGGCAGGGCGGCACGGTGCGGATGCTGGTCGGTGGGCAGCGCGATGTGCGCTATATCCCGATCAACAGCTACGCGCGGCTGGTTGGCTATGGGCCCGACCTGCAACTGCGGCCCGATATTCTGGCGGGATACGAGGCGGAGGGCGACCGCATCTATACCTTCCACCTGCGCGCGGGCCATCGCTGGTCGGACGGAACGCCGTTCACCGCCGAGGATTTCCGCTATTGCTGGGAAGACGTGGTGAACAACAAGAAACTGTACAAAAGCGGCCCGCCGCAGGAATTGCTGGCGGCCGGCGAACCGCCGGTGTTCGAGGTGATCGATGATGTGACCGTGCGCTACAGTTTCGCGGCCCCGATGCCGGGTTTTCTGGCCGGGCTGGCAGCACCACTGCCGACTGTTGTGTTCATGCCATCCGCCTACCTGCGCCAGTTCCACAGCAAATACAACGACGAGGCGTCGCTGGCGAAACTGTCCGAACAGGAACGCGTGGACGACTGGCGCCGCCTGCATATCAAGATGTCGCGGTCCATCCGGCCGGAAAACCCCGACCTGCCCACGCTCGAAGCCTGGCGGCCGCGCACCAAACCGCCCGCCGAACAGTTCGTGTTCGAAAGGAACCCCTATTTCCATCGCGTCGATCAGGCGGGCACGCAATTGCCCTATATCGACCGCATCGTGCTGAACGTCTCGTCCTCGGAAATCATCACCGCGAAAACCGCAACCGGCGAAAGCGACCTGCAACCGAACGGCATTGCGTTCACGGATTACACCCTGCTGAAAAAGGCCGAAAAGCTGCACCCGGTGCGCGTGGCGCTGTGGCGCAAATCGCAAGGCTCGGCGGTGGCGTTGTTGCCGAACCTCAATTGCGCGGACACGGTCTGGCGTGACCTGTTCCGCGATGTGCGGATGCGCCGCGCCCTGTCGGTGGCGATCAACCGCGAGGAAATCAACAAGGCCCTGTTCTTTGGTCTTGCGACCGAAGCGGCGGACACCGTGCTGCCCGAAAGCCCGCTTTTTCGCCCCGAATATGCCAACGCCTGGATCCAATATGACCCTGGAATGGCCGAACGCCTGCTGGACGAATTGGGTCTGACCGAACGCGGGGCGGGCAACATCCGCCGGTTGCCCGATGGGCGGCAGGCCGGCATCGTGGTGGAAACCGCAGGCGAAAGTGCGTTGGAAACCGATGTGCTGTCACTGATCCGCGATCATTATCGCGAGATCGGTCTGGCGCTGTATATCCGCAGTTCGCAGCGGGACATTTTCCGCAGCCGAGCGTTGGCCGGCAAGGTGCAGCTGTCGGTCTGGCAGGGTCTGGACAATGGCGTGCCCGATCAGCAGGTGTCGCCGGCAGCCCTTGCTCCGACGACCGGCGATCAGTTGCAATGGCCGCTCTGGGGCAGCTGGTTTGCCTCCGGCGGTCAGGCGGGCGAAGGACCTGACCTGCCCGAGGTCAAGGCGCTGCTGGACCTTCTGGCGCAATGGGACAAAAGCGATACGCCCGAAGCCCGCACCGCGATCTGGCACCAGATGCTCAGCCTACGCGCCGATCAGGTGTTTTCCATCGGCACGGTCAGCGGCGCGCTGCAACCCATCGTGCGGTCGGCGCGGCTGCGCAACCTGCCCGATCAGGGGCTTTACGGGTTTGAACCCACCAGCCAGTTGGGGGCCTACCTGCCCGACACGTTCTTCTATTCCGAAAGCCCCAGCGCATGACCGCCTACATACTGCGTCGCATTCTGACGATGATCCCGACGCTGTTTCTGGTGTCGGTCCTTGTGTTCATCATCATCGAACTGCCGCCCGGCGACTATTTCGAAAGCTACGTCGCCGAACTGCGCGCGCTGGGCGAACAGGCCGACCTGGCCGAGATTGAACTGCTGCGTGACCGTTATGGTTTCGATCAGCCGCAGTATATCCGCTATCTGCGCTGGGTCGGCGGCATGTTTCAGGGCGATTTCGGATACAGCTTTGAATACCGCCTGCCCGTCAACGAGGTGGTGGGCGACCGGCTTTGGCTGACTATCGTGCTGTCCTTCATCACCATCCTGTTCACCTGGGCGCTGGCTTTTCCCATCGGCATCTATTCCGCGACGCATCAATACAGCTGGGGTGACTACGGCGTTACGTTCCTTGGCCTTATGGGCGTGGCGGTGCCGAATTTCATGCTGGCGCTGATCATGATGTATTTCGCAAACGTCTGGTTCGGCCTGTCGATCGGCAACCTGATGGACCGCGAATACCTGAACCAGCCGATGAGCTGGGACAAGGCGATGTCGATCCTGTCGCATATCTGGATCCCCGTGGTGATCATCGGCACCGCCGGCACGGCCGGCATGGTGCGTCGGTTGCGCGCCAACTTGCTGGACGAATTGCAGAAACAATACGTCACCACCGCGCGGGCCAAGGGTCTGGAACCCGGCAAGGTGCTGCGCAAATACCCGCTGCGCAACGCGCTGAACTTTTTCGTGTCGGATATCGGGTCCATCCTGCCCGCAATGATTTCGGGGGCCGAGGTGACAGCCATCGTGCTGAGCCTTGAAACCACCGGTCCGATGCTGATCCGCGCCTTGCAAAGTCAGGACATGTATCTGGCGGGGTCATTCCTGATGTTCCTCGCCTTCCTGACCGTCATCGGCGTGTTGCTGTCCGATATCGCGCTGGCCTTTCTGGACCCGCGCATCCGACTGGGACGGGGGAGCGCGAAATGACCATTGCCGCACAGAACCCGAACGGCCTGCCTGAACCCGGCGCTCCCTTGGGCCATTTCGTGTCCGACCTGCCGTTCGATCCGAACGAGGGCGACGCCCGCGGCGGTGCCATGGCCGAGGCATCGCAGCGCCAACTGATGTGGTGGCAGTTCCGTCGCCACCGCGTGGCGGTGGTGTCGCTGGTGTTCCTGCTGGTGCTCTATGCCAGCATCCTGATCACGGAATTTCTGGCGCCCTATCATCAGGATACCCGCAACCTCGATTTCATCTACGCCCCGCCGCAGCGGGTGCATCTGTTCGATGACGGGCGGTTTGTCGGCCCGTTTGTCTATGGCCGCACGCAGACTTTGGACATGGAAACGCTGCGCCGGGTTTATACGACCACGGATGAGGTGCAGAAGCTGCGGTTCTTCTGTCGTGGCGATGGTTACATGTTCTGGGGCATGATCCCCGGCGACCGCCATCTGGTCTGCCCGGCGGAAGGTGGACAGTTCTTCTGGATGGGCACCGACCGGCTGGGCCGCGATGTGCTATCGCGCACCATCTACGGCGCGCGCATCTCGCTGACCATCGGCATCCTTGGCGTGACCATGAGCTTTGTTCTGGGCATCATCATCGGCGGGCTGGCGGGCTATCACGGGGGCTGGTTCGACGCGGTGACACAGCGCGTGACCGAGGTGCTGCAATCCATCCCCTCGATCCCGCTGTGGATGGCGCTGGCCGCGATCATCCCGATCACATGGAGCCCGCTTCTGGTCTATGTCGGCATCACGGTCATTCTGGGCCTGCTGGACTGGACAGGGCTGGCCCGCGCGGTGCGGTCGAAACTGTTGTCCCTGCGCGAGGAAGATTACGTGCTGGCCGCCCAGCTGATGGGGGCGGGATCGGCGCGCATCATCGGGCGGCACATGGTGCCGGGCTTCATGTCACACCTGATCGCGTCGGCCACGCTGACCATTCCGGGCATGATCCTTGGGGAAACTGCGCTGAGTTTCCTTGGCATCGGTCTGCGCCCGCCGATCACCAGCTGGGGTATCCTGCTGACCGAAGCGCGCAGCGTGAACATCATCGCGCTGTATCCTTGGCTGATGTTCCCGGTCATTCCGGTGATTTTGGTGGTGCTGGCTTTCAATTTCCTCGGAGACGGGTTACGCGATGCCGCCGATCCCTACAAATGACATGATCCGCGCGGGCCGACTGACCGCCCGGCCCTTCACAACACACCTCGCCCGGGACAATTTGCCCCTGACCAGAATTTCAGGACGTCTGGCATGAAAGACCGCGTGAAAAGCGCCCGTGTGTTGATGTACAGCCACGACACCTTTGGCCTTGGGCATTTGCGGCGCTGCCGGACGATCGCCCATGCACTGGTGCAGGACTATCGCGGCATGATGGTGCTGATCATTTCCGGGTCACAGATCGCGGGCTCGTTCGATTACCGTTCGCGCGTCGATTTCGTGAAAATCCCCAGTGTGATCAAGCTGCGCAATGGCGAATACACCTCGTTGTCGGAACATATCGACGTGCAGGACACCATCGACATGCGCCGGTCGATCATCCGGCACACTGCCGAAAGTTTCCGGCCCGACATCTTCATCGTGGACAAGGAACCGATGGGCCTGCGTGGCGAGGTCGAGGATACGCTGGCCTATCTGCAGGGCCAAGGCACGTCCCTGATCCTTGGCCTGCGCGATGTGATGGACGCGCCGCACCTGCTGGAGGCGGAATGGCGGCCAAACAATGTGATGGCCAAGATCAACCGCTACTACGATCATGTCATGGTCTATGGCCCGGCGGATTTCCACGATCCGCTGGCCGGCATGCAGGTGCCGCAAGGGGTGCGCGACAAGATGGAATTTGTCGGCTTCCTGCATCGCAGCGCGCATGAGGACAAACTGTCCCCGCATCAACCCGATGGCGATTACATCCTTGTCACCACGGGTGGCGGCGGGGATGGCGTGGACCTGATCGACAATGTGTTGAACGCCTACCTGCATGACCCGGCGCTGACCGAACGCGCGCTGGTGGTTCTGGGCCCCTACATGGCCGCCGACCGCCGCGCCGAATTCATGGCCATCGGCCAGCGCATCCCGCAGGTCGAGGTGATCGAGTTCGACACCCGCATGGAAGAACTGATCGCCGGGTCAAAGGCGGTCGTGGCAATGGGCGGCTACAACACATTCTGCGAAATCCTGTCCTTCGACAAACCGGCGCTGATCGTGCCACGCACCCTGCCGCGCGAGGAACAGTTGCTGCGCGCTGTGCGGGCCGCCGAACTGGGCGTGATCGACATGCTGTTGCCGGAACAGGCCAGCGACCCCGCCAGGATGGCCGCCGCGCTGCGGGCGCTGGCGCATCGCAAGACCCCATCGCAAAGCTGGCCGGGGCTGCGGCTGGACGGGTTGGCCAATATCTCGCACCTGATCGGCGAGGAATTGCGCCGGCGCAACATGGCCACCGAGGATCCCCAACCCCTGCGGATGTCCGTGCGGACCGTGACGTGACGCCCATACGGCGGCGACTGGTCGTGGTGGTCAAGGGCTATCCCCGGCTGTCGGAAACCTTCATCGCGCAGGAATTGCGCGGGCTGGAACTGGCGGGGTTCGATCTGGTGATCGTGTCCCTGCGCCATCCGACCGATACGAAACGCCATCCGGTGCATGACGAAATCGCGGCCCCGGTGGTCTATCTGCCGGAATATCTGCATGACGACCCTTGGCGGGTGCTGCGCGGTCTTGGCGCGGTGCTGCTGCGGCCGGGGTTCTACACGCTGTTGCCGGGGTTTCTGGGCGACCTGTGGCGCGACCCCAGCCGCAACCGGGTGCGCCGATTGGGGCAGGCGGCCGTGCTGGTCGCGGAATGGCCCGAAGGTGGCCATTGGCTGCATGCGCATTTCATCCATACCCCTGCGTCGGTTACGGATTACGCCGCGCGGATCATGGGCATTCCATGGTCGGTGTCGGCCCATGCCAAGGATATCTGGACCTCGCCGGACTGGGACTTGCAGGGAAAACTGGCGCGCGCGGCCTGGACGGTGACCTGCACCGCCATCGGGCACCACCATCTGCAGCGCCTTGCCGCCGACCCGTCCCGTGTGCATCTCAGCTATCACGGACTGAACCTTGACCGGTTTCCGCCGTTTGATGTGACACGTCCGCCCCGCGATGGTGGCGACGCCGCCGACCCGGTGCGGATTGTCAGCGTCGGTCGCGCGGTGCCGAAAAAGGGCTACGACGTGTTGCTGCGCGCGCTGGCGTTGCTGCCCCGCGACCTGCATTGGCGGTTCACCCATCTGGGCGGCGGCGGCGAATTGCCCGCGCTGCGCGCGCTGGCGGATGATCTGGGGATCGCCGCGCGCTGTGACTGGCAGGGCGCGGTCAACCAGACCGAGGTGCTGGCGGCCTACCATCGGTCCGATGTATTTGCGCTGGCGTGCCGCATTACCACCGATGGTGACCGCGATGGTCTGCCAAACGTCATCGTCGAAGCCGCCAGTCAACGTCTGGCCTGTGTGGCGACCGATATCTCGGGCATTCCGGAACTGATCACCGATGGCGTCACCGGCTGGCTGGCCCCGCCCGAGGATCCCGCGGCCTTTGCCGCAGCCTTGACGGACGCGATCCGCGACCCGGTGGCGCGGGTCGCGCG
>JBGSJU010000161.1:0-2105 GCA_041741655.1 Rhodobacterales bacterium | reverse complement strand
GCGGTCGATGCGGGCCTGTGCGCCCGCGATCAGCGCGCCATCGGTGCGGTGGCTGCGCCGCCATTCGATCATCCCGGCGGCAAAGATGCGCTGTGACGGGCCGGCCGGTTCCGGACCGATCTGGTCGAACAGTTCGTCTAGCGGCTCGCCCGACCAAAAGGCGCGGTCAAAGCCTTCGGCCTCGCCGCGGGCGCGGCGATAGATCAGGATCTTCTGCACGATGATCGACCACGACCAAAAGGATGCCGCCAGCAGCCCGATCATCACCAGCTTGACCACAAAGGTGGCCTGCGCAAAAAGGCCCCACATGGAGAAATCAATCTCCTGCGCGGCCGCAAGGGTCGTTGGTTCCATATTTCTGCTCTCGATCTGGCTTTTTAAGCGGCCTTGACATGCAGAATACCGGAAGTCGAGCGCAATGGCCACCACATCCCCGTGATCAGCCGCGGGCTTGCGGCAAATCTTCGCGCACGCAGCATTTCACGCGGCATTTCCGGGCAGCGGCAGCGCCGGACGGGCTGCCGCGCGTCAAACAGGCATCCCCTTCGGAAGCCGCACCGGGCGGCCCGCCAGCGTCATGCAGACCACGGTGACCTGCGCCTGAAACAACGGCTGGTCGCCGCGCAGCACGCGCTGCCCCATCACCATGCGGGCCGGCCCAAGGCTGGCGACCCAGGTTTCCACCATCAGTTCATCATCGAGCCGCGCCGGGGCCAGATAATCCGCTTCGACGCGCCGCACCGCAAAAACGATGCCATCCTGATCCTTCATCCGGTTCTGGTCCATCCCCACCGCGCGCACCCATTCGCTGCGCCCGCGTTCGATGTAGCGCAGGTAATTGGCGTAATAGACGATGCCGGCCATGTCGGTGTCTTCATAATAAACCCGGACGGGGTGGCGAAAGACGCGTGGTGCGGGCGGGGTCGTGTCGGTCATTGCGGTCCTCCTGCCATCATCATGCCCCGCGCCCGATCCGCTCCGCAAGCCGCAAGGCGTGGCTCGCATCGCGCGCCATCGCCGGAAGCACCGGGTCATAGACGGCCCGGATCACCGCGCCGATCTCGGGCCGCAGGAAGATGTTGCCGCCCGCGTCCGCCCCGGTTTTGACCATGGGCGAACGGTCGGTAAACGCGCGGTCCGACCACAGCACGATCACCTGCACCGCCTGATTCAGCGCCAGCACCTGCGCCGGCACCTGCGCCATCTGGTCGTCCATCCGCACAAAGGCGAAACAGGCCCGGATCGCGCCTGCCGCGTCGAACCGAAAGATGCGATACTGGTTCGCATCCGCCGCCTTCAACCGCGCCAGCAGCGGCACAAGGTCCGGGATCAGGCGGTCCAGATCGGGCACCGCGGCCAGTTCATCCCAGTCGCGGACGAAGAACAGCATCAGGTTCGCGCCCAGTTCCGGGTCCATGTCGCTCATGTGATGCCCGGCCAGCGCGCAGACCGCCTCGAACGCGCCTTTGATGGTGCCCAGCGTCGCGTCATCCACCCCGAACACCACCGGCACGATGGGCCGGCCCCAGCGCGCGCACAGGAATTGCCCGTCCGCGCGGGTGAACAGCGCCGCGATCTGATCTGCCGTCATGTCCGATCCCCCTTCCATCGCCTCATGCAAAGCGGGCTGCCACACGATCCGCAACACTCCCATCGCGGCGCCGCCTTGGCTTCTTCGGTTTCAAATATCCCGGGGTGAATGACGCCCGCAGGGCGGCAGAGGGGCAGCGCCCCTGCCTTGATCGCTCAGTCGAACAACCCACCCTGCCCCTTTGGCGCGGGCCGCCCCAGATGGGTCCAGGCCGCCTGCGTCAACATCCGCCCGCGCGGCGTGCGCTGGATCAGGCCCTGTTGCAACAGGAACGGCTCGATCACCTCTTCGATGGCATCGCGGCTTTCGGACAAGGCGGCGGACAGGGTTTCCACCCCCACCGGCCCGCCCTGATAGGCGTCCGCGATCAGCGTCAGGTACCGCCGGTCCGCCCCGTCCAGCCCGAGATGATCCACTCCCAGCCGGTTCAGCGCATGATCGGCCAGCGCGCGGGTCACCAGCCCGTCGCCTTCCACCAGCGCGAAATCCACCACGCGGCGCAGCAACCGGCCCG
>JBGSJU010000160.1:0-5662 GCA_041741655.1 Rhodobacterales bacterium | reverse complement strand
GACATGACGGCAACGCGGGCCAAAGGCACAGCCCGGCGGCATCGCGCGCGGATCGGTCACCACGCCCGGAATGGCGACCAGCCGCGCGATGGTGTCCAGCGTCGGCAGCGCATCCAACAGTCCGCGGGTATAGGGATGCCGCGGGGTGGCGAACAGATCGGCCGAAGGCCCCTGTTCGACGATGCGGCCGGCATACATCACCGCCACGCGGTCGCAGGTTTCGGCAACCACGCCCAGATCATGCGAAATCAGCACCAGCGCCATGCCCATTTCGCGCCGCACCTGGGTCAGCAGGTCCAGGATCTGCGCCTGAATGGTGACGTCCAGCGCGGTGGTCGGTTCATCGGCGATCAACAGATCCGGCGCCCCGGCCAGCGCCATGGCGATCATCACCCGTTGGTTCTGACCGCCAGACATCTCGTGCGGGTAACTGTCCAGCCGCCCCGCGGCATCGGGGATGCCCACCAGATCCAACAGCCGCTTCGCCTCGGCGCCAATCGCCGCGCCCGACAGGCCACGATGCAGCGCTAGCACCTCGGCCATCTGGCGGCGGATACGCAACACCGGGTTCAGCGCCGACGCCGGGTCCTGAAATATCATCGCGATCCGGCCGCCCCGGATGCGTTCCACATCCGGCTCCGGCAGGGTCAACAGGTCGCGGCCGTCAAGGGACACAGTGCCCCCGACGACCGCCTTTTTCGGCAACAGCCGCAGCGCCGCCAGCCATGTGACCGATTTGCCCGACCCGCTTTCGCCAACCAACCCCAGCGCCTCGTCGGAACGGACCATCAGGTCCACCCCGCGCACGGCAGGGGCGCCGTCAAAGCTGACAGTCAGGTTTTCGATCCGGATCAGCGGCGCGTCCATCGGTCAGATCGAAATCGCGCCGGGGCCGAAATCCATCGCAAAGGCGGGGGCCGCTTTCCACTGGATCGACTTCGGTTTCGCGGTGAAGGTCGCGTTCTGGTGCAGCACGGTATAGGCCGGGTCCTCGCGTTCGGCGATTTCCAGCATCCGGCGGAAGGCGGCGCGGCGTGCGGCCTGATCGGTCGAGGTTTCCAGCAGTTCCGACAGCTGGTTCAGTTCGACGTTGGCGTACTCACCCCACTGCTGCTGGCCGCCATTGGGCCCGTGCTGCGCCACCAGCGACGACACCGGATCGTTGAACGGCGCCGAGTTCGACCAGTCGCGGATCGCCCGCGTCGCACCGGGTTCCAGCACCTGACCCCAGTTTTCCACAGTCTGCAATTCGACGTTCAGGCCAACCGCCTTCCACATCTCGACCAGCACCTGCGCGGTGGAATTCTGGTTGGTGTAGTAGTTGTTCAACAGGCGGTAGGGGATCGCGTCGCCCTTGTAGCCCGCCTCTTTCAACAGCGACATCGCCAGTTCGGGGTTGAATTCCGGCACGGTCCAGTCGGCATGGAACATCGTGTCGTAATAGGGCCATTGCAGACCGGCGGGCACCACGGTGCGACCGGCCCACAGCGCGTCCACGATGGCCTGACGGTCGATGGCATGGGTCAACGCGCGGCGAACCAGCGGGTTGGCCAGTTGGGCGTGGTTCTTGTCGAACACGGTCAGGCGGTGGTTCAGGATGGTGCCACCCTGCACTTCGAAGGCGGCGTTGCCTTCGATTTCCGGGATCAGGTCCGGGGGCACGTCACAGGCGAACTGGTATTCACCGGACAACAGCCCGTTGATGCGCGAAGCGACTTCCGGCACCTCGACAAAGGTGATCTGCGCCAAGGGCGGCACGCCACCCCAGTAATCATCGAACGCCACCAGAACCAGTTTCGAATCGGGGACAAATTCGGCGACCTGATAGGCAGCGGTGGTGATGGGCTTGCGCGACCAGTCCAGATAGGTCGCGGCATCGTCCCAGCCCTTGCGGCTGGTGATGTTGGCGCCAAAGCGCGACAGCCGGCCTTCCAGCGTCACGTCGGGCGAGCCGTTGATAAAACGCACGGTGTAGCGGTCGATCGCCTCGACCGCGATCAGGTCGGGGAAGGCATTGCGCGCCGTGGCGGGCACCTGCGGCGGCAGTTCCTTGCCGGGGCGCACGGTGAACAGGCCCAGACCTTCGGACCGGATGGTCGAACGATTCTTCGCCTCGGTATCGCCGAACATCTTTTCGCGGCTGAAGGTGAACACCACGTCGTCGGCGGTCATCTCGGCGCCGTTGTGGAACTTGACGCCCTGCCGCAGTGTCACGTCCAGCGTGGTGGCATCGACGCGTTTCCATTCGGTGGCCAACAGCGGGATCCGCGCCAGATCGTTGCGCAGGTCACGGCCAATCAGGCCTTCCCACATCGAGTTGAAGAAAATCCGTTCGCCGACATTCGACTGTTCGCGCAGCACGTCCAGCGTATTGGTGTTGGAGATTTTCTGCACCGCAACGGTAATCGAGGGGCGCGTGGCCTGAGCGCGCAGGACGCCCGGCATGGCCAGAAGGCCCGTCGCGGCGGCGCCAAGGCGCAGGGTGGAACGGCGGGTGATCAGCATGAGGGGGCTCCTTGCGACAGCACATCAGGGGGGCGGCGCAGGCGTTCGCAACCCGGCCGATGCGCAGCGAATGACGGCGCCGCGTGACCGCGCGATGACAGTTGGCCAGCGGTTTCTTGAAGGTTTCTTGTCAGGTGTGACGGATGCCCGGCCATCCCGGTCGAAGGCACCGCGCTGCGAAAGCGGGCATTCTACGGCGGATCGAACGAGGAGATACTTAATGAAACCAGACAGATAAACCGTGGCGCAAAGCATCGGGTGCTTGTGACGCTGCCGCCGCCATGACCCACGGGTCGGGCACAGTCCATCGCCTTGGTCCGCTATTCCGGACCGTTGGCTTCACCACGACGGCAGAGTTTCGAACAACAAGAACAGGGGCGAGCAACATTTCCGTTGCGACCCGATCCGCCCGCATTCGGACCGGCACCAGACAGGTGGATCACCCACAACGCACGTCCCACGTGAACGGCGGATGAAATCAGGCGAATTTTTTTTCCAAAGCCGATGGCGGATTGAGGAAGAATATTATTCAAGGCTAACGTCTTACCAATAGGCAAAACGGGCCACATCACCGGGATGTCATGTGCACATCTTCTACTGCGCGCAAGCTGAGCATGCTATGCCGTCAGTATCCTTGACGGTGGCTTGAAGCCGTCAGAAAACACATACAAGGCCACGTATTCCAGTCAAATCAGGCTGTGACAACCACACAAGGGATAGACCATGAATGACATCGCACGCAGGTTGCTCCGTACCCTTCGGCCGGCTGTGGTGGCGTTGTTATGGGGGATCGTGGTCCCCTTGCCCGTGTCCGCAGCTTGCAACGACCGACCCACAGCCGAGGTGGATTGGTCCGGTTGCCTGAAAGAGCGTTTGATGTTGAACGGCAGCGACATGACGGCGGGGAACTTCGAAAACGCCTATCTGTCGGGCACCGAGCTGAAGCGGGCCTCACTGGCCGGGGCAAACCTGCAGCGCAGCGAACTGGTGCGCAGCGCGTTCGTCGGGGCGGATCTGACCGGGGCGAACTTTGAAAAGGCGCTCGCCAGCCGGTCGGATTTCAGCGAGGCGATCCTGCGCGGCGCGCGGTTCGTCAAGGCCGAGTTCCTGCGGGTCAGTTTCGTCGGGGCCGACCTGACAGACGCCGACCTGACCAGCGTCGAATTCTATCGCGCTGATTTCAGCGATGCGCAGATGACGGGCGCAAACATGCACCGTGCGATCATGCCGCGGTCGATCTTCACCGGGGCGACGATGACTGGGGCAAACATGAAGGGTGCCTTTCTGCTGCGGGCGCGTCTTGACGGCGCTGACCTGTCGGGGGTCACCGGTCTTGAACAGGCCCAGATCAATCTGGCCTGTGGCGATGGAGAAACCGTGCTGCCCGTCGGGCTGACCGTGCCCGCGCATTGGCCCTGCGCCGAAGAAGCCGAACAATAGGCTCGGCGTCTTTAACTTGTTCGCGCTGTTGCACTGTCAATCGGCGGTTCGATTGAAGAACAACAGGTCAGGGAACCCCGGTACAAACCGACCGAAACCCCTGTCTCGATTGCCCTTGACCGGTACAATCCCGCATCCCGTCGCCTGTCGGGTCGAAACGGTCTATGTCCGAGTTCGACAGCACCAAAAAATTCAGGGTCGTTATTGCCCCAGACCCATCGTTTCCAGATACCGCATCGACGCCGGGATCTGGGTAATGTCGCGCAGTTCCAGCAGCAGCCGCGGCTTGACGTCCAGAGTTGCGATGGCGCGGAACACCTGCGCCCAGCGGATCGTGCCGTCACCCAGGCTCCAGTGCCGATCGGCATAGCCATCGGCATCCTGCAGGTGGATGTGGTGCAACATCTCGCCCGCCGCCGCGATGTAGTAATCCACCGGCGGCGCGCCGGTGTTGCCGCGGGCATATTCCGCGTGCCCGGTATCGACCGACAGGCGCAGCGCGTCGGAATTGAACGATTGCGCCAGCCGCAAGCGGTCCAGCGGATCCTTGTCCTCGATATTCTCGATAACCAGCACCACGCCCTGATCGGCTGCACGCTTCACGGCCGCGCCGATGGTGGCATGCGCCGCCTCGAACAATCGCGCCCGTCCCCCGGGAAAGTTGTCCAGATTGTTGTAATCCCATGTCGTGTAGGGCGAATGGATCACCATCTGGGTCGCATTGATCGCGGCGCAGACATCCAACGCCTGATCCAGTCGTTTCGCCACCACCACGCGCACATCGGGATCCAGCGACGCGATGTTCAGGCCCCAGAACGGGCCATGGATGCCCAACCGCCCGGTATAGCCATCCAGCAGCTTGCGGGTCTGGTCGGCCAGCGGCTGCCAGTCACCGTTCAGCACATCGGCGTTGACGAAGGACTGGATTTCCAGATCGCGGTTCTTCTCCAGAATCCAGTCGCGATAGGTTTCCAGACCGGACGTGGGCATCGCGGCGCCGATGATGGGAAGGGTCATGCTGTTCTCCTTGGTTTTGCCGCTGCGCTATGCGCACGACGCAACAACCGCGTGACGCAGCCAAGGCACCGATGTGACGTTTGGCTCCGGCGCTGCTGGCGATGCCGGGGTCTGCACAGCGCGTAAGCACATGTGCCGTTGGCAAGTGCGTTTCCGACTTCGTTTCGTATTTTACCGTTTGATAAAATCTCGACCTGTGGCAGCCTTTCACGCAAGGAAGCCAGCAGGGAGACGCCGTCTTGTCCAACAGCCAGCTTACGCCCGGGATCGTGCCGGGCCGTTTGCCCGCCGATGCCTATGGTCGCAATTTCGACGATGTCGAACCGCCGCTGGACGGGCACGAGGCGCGGGTGGCGGCGGATCGCTGTTACTTCTGCCACGATGCGCCCTGCATCACCGCCTGCCCTACCGATATCGACATTCCGCTGTTCATTCGCCAGATCGCCACTGGCACGCCCGAGGCAGCGGCCAAGACGATCTTTTCCCAGAATATTCTGGGCGGCATGTGCGCGCGGGTCTGTCCGACGGAAACGCTGTGCGAACAGGCCTGCGTGCGCGAGGCCGCCGAGGGCAAGCCGGTGGAGATCGGCCGCTTGCAACGCTTTGCCACCGACACGCTGATGGCGGCGGGTGTGCACCCGTTCACCCGCGTTGCCCCGACCGGTCGTCGCGTGGCGGTGGTGGGCGCGGGGCCTGCCGG
>JBGSJU010000159.1:0-6692 GCA_041741655.1 Rhodobacterales bacterium | reverse complement strand
GATCGCGCCGCCGCCATCGCCTTTGGCGCCGGGCCGCATTTCTGCGCCGGCGCCTGGGTCAGCCGCGCCTTGATCGGTGAAATCGCCTTGCCAATGCTGTTTGACCGCTTTGCGGCGCTGCGGCTGGCCGGCCCGCCCCGCATCGACGGATGGGCCTTTCGTGGCCCCTTGTCGGTTCCGGTCCATCTGCGGGGATGACCGCGAATTTCCTCTGGACAGCCGCCCGGGCCTGCCCTATCACGCCTCCACCCGAAGCGTCAGCTTCTCCCGTGCCCGGGTAGCTCAGGGGTAGAGCAGTGGATTGAAAATCCTCGTGTCGGTGGTTCGATTCCGCCCCTGGGCACCACTTTTCCCTGCAGGATCATGGTCGCGCCACGATCCCGCATGAGTGCCCCACCCGGCCCAAGTCCCCTTTACTCGGCCCAGTCCCACGGCCGGGTGAACGCGCCCAGCACATGCCCGACTTCCTCGTCATGCAGCACGCCGGTCCGGCGCACCTTTGCGACCAGACCGCGTTTCTTGTCGTCAACCACCTCGATCACCTCGGCGTTCAGCTTTGCCTCGGTCAGGGCAGCGTCATAGACCCGCGTGATGGCGCGCTTGCGCAGGTCCGGCTTGAACACCTTGCCGACGGCGGTTTTCGGCAGTTCGGCCAACACCTCGACATGCTTGGGCCAGGCGGCGCGTTCGTGGACATGCACCTTGCAATGTTCGATCAGGTCCGCCCCGGTCACCGACGCCCCCGCCACCAGTTCGACGTAGGCACAGGGGATTTCGCCGGCATGGGCATCAGGTTGCCCGATTGCGCCCGCAAAGGCCACCGCCGGATGGATCAGCAGCGCCTCTTCGATTTCGGCGGGATCGATGTTGTGGCCGCCGCGAATGATCAGATCCTTGGCGCGCCCGGTGATCCACAGATAGCCATCCGCGTCCAGCCGGCCCAGATCGCCGGTGCGCAGATATTTGCCGTGAAAATACAGTTCCTTGTTCTTGTCGGTCTCGGTGTAGGTATGGGGCGCGTTCACGCCGGGGCTGGAAACACAGATCTCGCCGACCTCGTCGGTGGCACATTCGGTCAGCGCGTCATTGGCCAGTTTCATGATCTTGACGTCGGTATAGGGGAACCGGATCCCGACCGATCCGACCTTCTTCGCGCCGTCCACCGGGTTGACGGACACCAGACAGGTGGCTTCGGTCAGGCCGTAACCTTCGACGATGGTGACGTTCGTTGCGCCCTCGAACCGCTTGAACAGTTCCATCGGCATCGGCGCCGACCCGGAGAACGAGGTTTTCACCGAGGACACATCGGCATTCACCGGCCGCTGCATCAACGCGGACACCGCGGTGGGCACCGTGATGATGAAGCTGATCTGCCAGCGTTCGATCAGTTTCCAGAAATTGTCGAACACGCCTTCGCCGCGATAGCCGGCGGGCGTCGGGAACACCACATGCGCGCCGGACGTCAGGGCCGCCATCAGGATCACATGGCAGGCAAAGACATGGAACAGCGGCAGCGGGCAGATCACATTGTCCTTGGGCGTGAACAGCAAGGTGCCGCCGAGCCAGCCGTTGTAGATGATGCCGGAATAACGGTGTTGTGCCACCTTGGGCATGCCGGTGGTGCCGCCGGTATGGAAATAGGCGCAGGTGCGGTCGCCCGTGCTGTCGGCAAAGGCCAGCGTTTTCGGCTGGCGTGCGATCTCGCGGTTGAAGGGCTTGACGTCGGCATGGCGCGCGCCGTCGACCTTGGGCCGGATCAGCGGCACGATCCAGCTTTTCGGCGGCGTAAGATAGCGGTTCAGGTCCACCTCCAGCACGGTGTGCACGCCGGGTGCATGGCGGACCGCCTCTGCGGCCTTTTGCGCGATGTCGGTTTTCGGGAACGGTTTCAGCGTTATGACCACCTTGGCCTTGGTTTCGCGCAGGATCGCGCCGATCTGTTCGGGTTCCAAAAGCGGGTTGATCGGCGTGACGATCCCGGCAATGGCCCCGCCCAGAATCGTCAGCACGGCTTCGGTGCAATTGGGCAGGATCATGGCGACCACATCGGTTTCGCCGATGCCCAGCTTGCGCAGCAGGTTGGCGGTCTGGCAGGTCTTGGCCAACAGGTCGGCCCAGGTCAGGGTTTCCGCCTTGTCGGTCGACCCTGATGTCAGCTGGAACGAAATCGCCCGCCCGTTCGGATATTTCGCCGCCGTGCCGGCCAGCAACCGATACAACGTGTGCGGCACATTGCGGTCGGCCCATGGCATTTCGGTTTCAAGTGCGATCGTGTCCTTGATGGACGCAAAGCCCATGTGCAGCCTCCCCAGATGCTCTGCGGGGCAAGGCCCCTTCCCTGCCGACAGTTTTGCGTCAGGTCCGTGACATTTGGCAAGGTTGACGCGGGGGCGGTTGCTGCGCGACCGCCGCAAATGCAAAGGGCGGCCCCGCTTGGGACCGCCCCTTAAATCACTGGGCGACCGGTCAGGCCTTCTTGCCGCCGGGAATGCGCAGGACCTGGCCCGGATAGATCTTGTCCGGATGGGTCAGCATCGGCTTGTTGGCTTCGAAAATCTCGGGGTAGCGCTTGGCGGACCCCAGGGTCTTTTTCGCGATGGCGGACAGGGTGTCGCCCTTTTCGACGGTGTGGAACACCGCGTCATCGGCATCAGCCTCGACCGTGGCGACACCTTCGACGTTGCCAACGGCCAGAACGACCTTTTCGCGTTCCTCGGTGGTCATGTCGCCGCCTTTGACGGTGACCTTGTCGCCTTCGACGACGATTTCAGCACCCTTGGTGTCCAGACCCAGATCGGCGACTTCCTTGTTCAGCGCCTCGGCGGTCGGGGTGGCATCCTCGGCCTCGGCGACGCGCTTGCCGGACTTCTTCCAGAAATTGAACAGACCCATTGAACCCTCCATAGGTTAAGTCAGCCGCATTAGCGACAGCGCAACCGGGTCTGGCAAGGGGGAAATCGCCCGCAAAGGTGGCAAAACCGGGCGCGTCAGGCCGCCGAAGCACCTTCGGTGAATTGCAGCCGCGCCAGCCGCGCATAAAGCCCGTTCTCGGCCACCAGCGCGTCATGGGTGCCCTGCGCCACGATTCGGCCCTGATCCAGCACCAGAATACGGTCAGCCTTTTTCACCGTGGCCAGCCGGTGTGCCACCACAAGCGTGGTACGCCCCGCCGACAGCCGCTCCACCGCACGTTGCACCGCGACCTCGCTTTCGGCATCCAGCGCCGATGTCGCCTCATCCAGCAGCAACACCGGCGCATCGCGCAGGATGGCGCGCGCAATGGCGACACGCTGACGCTGACCGCCGGAGAGTTGCGCGGGTTTGCGGGCGGTGAAATCTCCCAGGGCCGTCATTTCGACAACCCGGTCGACGCGGGTTTTGATGTCCGCAGGCGGGACTTTTTTCATGCGCAGCCCGAAAGCGATGTTCTCGGCAATGGTCAGGTGGGGGAAAAGCGCATAACTCTGGAAGACTTGGTTCACGTCGCGCCGATACGGCGGATCAAACGTGACGTCCTTGTCGCCAATCAAGATCTGGCCGGTGGTCGGCGTGTCGAACCCGCTGATTAGACGCAGACAGGTCGTTTTGCCACAACCTGACGGCCCAAGAAAAGTCATGAACTCGCCTTCGCGAATCTCAAAACTGACCTCCTGAAGTGCGGTGAACGATCCAAAGACCTTGCTGACATTCCGAAGCTCCACCATCCCGGGCATGCACGGGAAGGTAGGAGGATAAGCGGCGGTCGGCGAGTGCAAATTCGCGATCAGTTTCTTTCTGTTGGGAAAACCAGGCGATGTCTACTTCCGCCGAAAATGCCGCCGTGAGCCTCTACCGGAGGCGTTGCGCCAGCTGGCGCAGACGGGCCAGGTGGACACCGGATGGCACCGCGTCGGCATGCGCCGGAAAAACGCCGTCCAGATCCAGGGCGGCAGCTCGGGCAATACTGGCAGGAATCTCGTCCCCCCGGGCATTGAAAATTGCAGGCGGAAGAGATCCGTGCCCGCATGTGCTCGCGAATAGGTCGGCGGTGAACATTTGGTTACAGTCACCCATCAGGTACCCGGTGTGGCCGCCGGTGTGTCCCGGTAGCGAAACGGCGGTGAGGTTGCATTCCGCGATATGGTCTCCATCATCGATCCATCGATCGACCTGAAACGGAGCCCACCCCGGGACACACCGTCCGATGTTTTCCAAGATACCGCAGACGCGAGCCGCTCCGGCATAGGGAAATCGGCCGGCGAAATGTTCGGCATCCAGTCGGGGAGCGGCGATCCAAGCACCAAATTTCCGGGCGAACCTTGAGGCATTAAAAGTATGATCCAGATGCCCGTGGGTGAGGACAATGCCCACAACGGGCAGGTTTTTCCACCCGCAGCGTTGCAACGCGCGATCAAGCAAGCCGGGACCTCCGACAAAACCAGTGTCGATCAGAAAAAGGCGCTTGTCTCTTTTGAGAACGTGGAAGGTTACCAGCGGAGAACGGATTAGCAGGATATCCCCGGTTCCGTCTGGGGAAACCATGCTCACCCAATCACATCCCAAGCCGGAGTGCGGCGTCCGGCCTCCCATGCCGCATCAAGGTCGCGGGCGGCAAGTTGGGATTTGAGTTTGTCGACCGACGATCGATGCAGGGCATTTTCGCTGGGAGAAAATTGGGTGCCAAAATGTTCCCGTGCGACCTCTGCGGCCCCGTAGATCCGGGCGGCGCGCTCGAACTGGCCGTCGGCCACGGCCAAGGTGGCATGGCATTCGAGGATGTAGGGGATAATCCAGCGGTTGCCGAGGCGACGGGTGATGGCGCCCCATTCCTCCAAGCCGGCCCGGGCGCGGTCGTAGGCGCCCTGAACGATGCAGACTTGAATGATGCCCCAGAGGATGAGTCCCACAATCCAATGGTCACCCATCCTTTCGTAGATGGCGAGGCTGTCCTCCTTGAGTTTTCGAGCCGCATCCGGATCTCCCCGGTCAAGCGCGATGCTGCCAAGCCCGCTCAGGCAACCAGCCGCCAAGTAAGAGGTTCCTTCAATGCGTTTGGCGATCTCCAGCCCCCGCTGAAAATGCGCCTCCGCCGAATCAAGCTTCGCGTTGCCGCGATCCAGAAATCCGGCCAGCATCTCGCACAGCCCGACTCCGGGTTCGTCGGAAATCTCGTTATAAATGTGCTGAGCCCGGGAAAGGAACCGGTAACTGTCCTCGTAACGGTCTGCAGCCCAGGCGATGCGGCCGGCGGCGATCAGGAAGTCGGCCATGACCTTCGGGGTCACTTGGTCGTCCGGGAGTTGCTGGAGCTCCGCTATGATTTCGCGGGCTTCCTCGAGGTTGCCCCGGATTTCGATCACGCGGTAGACAGACGCAAACATTCTGAGGCCGGCGGTGGTGTTTTTCGATTCAATGGCCCAACGGATGGCTGCGCGAAAATTAAACGCCTCAGCATCGCAGCGGTCGAGCCAAGCGGCCTGTTCGGGCCCCGCAAGGTGGGCTCCCGCTTGTTCTGCGAACGAGAGAAAATATTTGAGGTGCCGGTCCCGAAGCGCGTCGCCCTCGCCGGAAGACTCGAGTTTTTCGCGGGCATATTGCCAGACAGATTCGATAAGGGTGTATCTGGGTTCCGTGCCGGCCTCGCGTTCGACGGTGACAAGTGACTTGTCGACGAGTTGCTGGACAAGGTCCACAAGGTCGAATTCGTCGATCTCGCCGCCGGAACAAACCGTCTCAAGAGCCCCGAGCGTGCGACCGCCCACAAAAACCCCCAGGCGCCGGAAAAGGATGCGTTCGGTATCCGAGAGCAAGTCGTAGCTCCAATCGATCAGGGCCTGGAGGGTCTGCTGGTGCGGGAGGTTGCCGGCCCGGCCGTTGCCGCGCAGGAGTCGGAAACGATCTCCGAGCCGTGCGGCAATCTGGTCGAGGTCCAGCACTCGAACGCGCGCGGCGGCGAGTTCGATGGCAAGCGGAATGCCATCCAGCCGACCGCAAATCTCGGCAAGCGCTGGGGCATTTTCGTTGGTCACCACAAAATCCGGCCGCACGGCGGTGGCTCGTTCGATGAAAAGTTTAACGGCTTCGTATTGGGAGACCTGTTCAACCATGTCGGGGCCGCTCAATCGCTGCGCGCGAACATCAAACATACCCATCGGAGGAACGGGGTAGGTCGTTTCCCCGCCGATGCCGAGGGCGTGCCGACTGGCGGCGAGGATCTTGAGTTTCGGGCAGGCACGCAGGAGTTCTGCCGCCAGCGTCGCTGCGGCGGTCAGCACATGCTCGCAGTTGTCCAGAAGCAGGAGGGTGTTTTTGGCTTTGAGGAAATGCACGAGGGTCTCGCGCAGGGTGTGTTCCGGCTCCTCCCGGGCGCCGACCGCATTGGCAAGAGCCTCAACGACCCGATCCGGGTCTGTGACCGGAGCCAGTTCGACCAGCCACACGCCGTCGCGGAAATCGTTAATGACGCGCGCCCCGATCTCGAGGGCCAGGCGGGTCTTGCCGGTGCCGCCGGTGCCCATGAGCGTGAGCAGGCGGGTTTTTTCCAACCGGCGCTGCGCCTCTTCGATCTCGCGTTCCCGTCCAACAAAGCTGGTGGCCTGGACGGGAAGGTTGTTGGGCAGCACCTCCATGCTGCGCGGGGGCGGAAAGGAATCCTCCAGACCCCGGCCAGCGGCTTGGTAGAGATGTTCGGGCCGGTCGAGGTTGCGCAGGCG
>JBGSJU010000158.1:0-2259 GCA_041741655.1 Rhodobacterales bacterium | reverse complement strand
GCAGCACGAAGGGGCGGGCTTCCAGCGCGGTCAGCACGGCCACCGGGCTGCCCGGCGTGTTGATCATGATGGCGGGGATGGCCGACCCATAGGCCGATCCGCAATAAACGCCCAACAACAGGGTCATGCCGGTCAAGGGTTCCATCGCAAAGGTCGTCGGCAACAGGATGGAAATCGTCACCGCCGCCCCCGCGCCGGGGATCGCCCCTGCGATGACGCCCAGGATCGCGCCCAGCACCATGGCCAGCGCCACCGACGGGTCGCCCAGTTGCATCAGCCCGGTCCACAGGAAGTCCATGGCGTATCCTTAAAACCAGCGGATCAGGACAGTGCGCACCGCCTGCGGAAAGATGTCATAAAGGTCGGGCGCGGGCATCCAGACGCCCAGCCCCACCCGGAACACCACCATCATGAACAGGCACAGGCCCAGCCCCGCCAGCGCCCAGCGCCGCGACCACAGCCCGGCGCGCCAGATCAGGAACAGCACGAAGGCCAGCGTCGCGAGCCCGTAACCAACATGCTGGATCGCCCACAGATAGGCCGCGAACCAGCCCAGATATTCGATGGGCCGCAGCCAGCCCAGCATCGCCGTCCGCGCCGCCGCCCATTCGGACGGCCTTGGCGGATTGCGGCCCAGATCGGCGACATCGCGCCACAACGTGATCAGGTTGGCGGCAACCAGAATGGTCAACGCGATCCCCGGCATCAGCCATGGCTGCGTCCACCACCCGCCGCGGGCATTGCTGCGCGTCGCGATGGTGATGGCGGCCAGCAATCCGCCCGATACCAGCGTGAAGATCACCGTCAGCGCGAGGCTTTCCAGCCGGCTGGCCGGTTGCTGCGCATGGGGGTCCGCATCATCCATGACGGCGCTCCTGCATGGGCGCGGGGAACCCCGCGCCCGCGTGACAGTCAGGGATCAGATCACTCGGTCACGCCCAGCTTTTCGCGCAGCGCGGCAAGGCTGGTCATGTCGGCGGCCACCTGCGCCGTCGCCGCCGCCTGATCCTGCCAATAGACCAGCGCGCCGGTGGTCTTGGCGATCTCTTGCGCCGCATCGCTCATCAGCACGGTTTTCGAGATTTCGGCGATCTTGTCCTTCACCTCTTGCGGCGTGCCCTTCGGCACGAAGAACCCGTTCCATAGCGACGACCCCGCCAGTGCCGGCACCTGTTCGCCCAGCGTGGCGACGTCGGGCGTGATCGCGGTGCGGTCGCCGGTGATGGTGGCCAGCACCTTGATATCGCCCAAGCACGGCAGCACCAGTTGCGCGGTGGTGTTGATCACATCCGCGTCGCCATTCGCCAGCGTCGAACAATCCACCGCGTCGAACGCCGCTTCGGCGGCGAATTTGCCACCCAGTTCGGACATGCCGAAGAACGTCATCATCGTGGGTTCGATGCCATAGCCGAAATGGCCCAACCGGACATCGTTGGTTTTCGAATGGGCCGCCAGTTCGGTCATCGTGCCATAGGGCGCATCCGCCTTGGCCGCGATCAGGAACGGATAGGTCAGGAAAATGCCGACCGGTTCCAACGCGTCGGGCGCGATCTGCGCGTCCTTGCCCATGGTCTTGACCGTCGGGATCCCCACGGTGAACGACCCGATGGTATAGCCGTCGGGCTTGGCCGACGCGACTGCGACGCCGCCGATCACCCCGCCGCCGCCGGGCTTGTTCACCACCGCGGCCGGCGCGCCGGTCTGTTTCTGGAATTCTTCGGCAATCATGCGGGTCAGCACATCCTCCAGATCGCCGGGCGGCCATGGCACGATGAAGGTGACGGGCTTTTCGGGGTATTCCGCCAGCGCCACACCGGCGCCGAGGACCAGCGCCACGGCGCTGCCAAGCAAGGTTTTCATGGTCATCTGTCGTCTCCCTGTTGTCCGGTTGCCCTCTGGCATCGGTTCATTATTTGAACCATCGGTTCTAAATCAGATTGACAGGCAGGGCCCGAGTCTGTCAACAGTTTTGCAGGCCCATTTGCGGGCCCGTCGCGCCAGACCCGCGCGGCTGCCCGAAAAACAATCAGGACCCCGGTCATGGGAACCGTCACGAAGGCGCTGTCGCTCTTGGACCATTTCATCCCCGCGCGGCCCTTGATCGGGCTGTCGGACATGGCGCGGCTGGCGGGCGTGAACAAGGCAACCGCCTATCGCCTGCTGTCGGAATTGCAGGAGGCGGGGTTTGTCGAACAGGTGGGCGCGGCGCGGGAATACCGGCTGGGGCCTGCCGTGCTGCGGCTGGCGGCCTTGCGCGAG
>JBGSJU010000157.1:0-1966 GCA_041741655.1 Rhodobacterales bacterium | reverse complement strand
TTTCGCCGCCGCCGCGCTGGCGGCGTTTCGGCACCGGCTGCACCCGCGCCGGTTTCGCGTCACCCATGGCGGGGTTGTGCTGATCGTGGTCGCGGCCAGCGTGGCGCATGCGCTGCTGATCGAGGGCACGATGGGCCCGATCTCCAAACTGTTGCTATGTGGTCTGGCGCTGGCTGCCACCGTCAAGGTGCTGACCGATCTGCGGGTCTGGCGGTTGATCCGGCGCGGTGCCTAGGCCCAATGAAAAACGCGGCCCCCTTGCAGGAGCCGCGCCAGATCTTGTCCGTGCGGACCGGCTTATGCCAGTTGCAGGTTCGACGCGCTTTCGCGGCCATCACGGCCCGATTCCACGTCGAAAGTGACTTTCTGGTTGTCAGCCAGGCCGGTCAGGCCAGCGCGTTCAACAGCGGAGATGTGGACGAAAACGTCCTTGCCGCCGGATTCAGGCGCGATAAAGCCGAAGCCCTTGGTGGAGTTGAACCATTTCACAGTGCCCTTGGCCATCTGTGTATTCCTTCTGTCATAGTCACCGCTCGCAGCATGCAGCGGTCTGGCGAAGTCGCAACCGGATCGAAAGACTGCTCGCCGTAAGGAAGACAGAGGATCGAATAGGGGGTCGTAAGCCACACTTGTATGACAGGTTCGCGGGCTCGCGTAAACAAAATTCGTGCACCGGCGTCGCGACAGGCCCCGCGTGCCGCATCGCCTCTTGCCCCGACGGCCGTTTTCGCCTTCGCTGCGCGCGGCAAACATGGGGGCGTCGATGAGCGATCTTGCGGCATGGCTGGTGGGCGTTTTGGACGTCGAACCGGTGGAACGCGATTTCTTTCGCGGCCCGGCGACACCGGATGGCAAGGGGCGCAGCTTTGGCGGTCAGGTGATCGGACAGGCGCTGATGGCGGCGATTCGCACGGTGGACGCGGGCCGCGCCGTGCATTCGCTGCACGGTTATTTCATCCGGCCCGGCGATGCGACGGCGCCGGTGTTGTATCAGGTCGCACGCGACCGTGACGGCGGCAGTTTCACGACCCGCCGCGTGGTGGCCATTCAGAATGGCGCGGTGATCCTGAACCTTGCGGCGTCGTTCCATGTCGCCGAACCGGGGCTGGCGCATCAGGACGCGATGCCCGATGTGCCCGCCCCCGAGGATGTCGAGCCCGAGGATGTGCTGGCCGAACGGATGGCAGAACGGTTGCCCGAAGGTTACCTGCGCTGGTTGCGGTCGCCACGTCCGGTGGATTTCCGCCCCGTTGAGCCCCGCCCGCCGCTGGACCGTAGCCCGCGCGCGGCGACGCAGAACGTCTGGATGCGGGTCGCCGGCCCGCTGCCCGACGATCCGGCGGTGCATCGCGCGGCGTTGGCCTATGTGTCGGATTACGGGCTCTTGGGCACGTCGGTGGTGGGCCATGGCAAGGCGTTCGGCGATCCCGACATGCAATTCGCCAGTCTGGATCACGCCGTCTGGTTCCACGATGATTTCCGCGTCGATGACTGGCTTTTGTATGCGATGGACAGCCCATGGGCGGGTGGCGCGCGCGGGTTCAACCGGGGGCGTATCTTTACCCGCGACGGGCGGCTGGTGGCGTCGGTCGCGCAGGAAGGGCTGGTGCGCAACGTGGTGCCAAAGGCTTAGTGCCGGCCGGTTTCGCGCGCCAGAAAGATGCGCAGGGTCTGCTGCGGGTCCGGTCGGAATACGCCGCCGGGGTCGCAGCGCGTGATGCGGTCAAGGCGGAACATCCGGAAATCGTTCCGCAATTCGCACCATGCCACCAAGGTCCAGACCTCGCCCCAGAAGAACAATCCCAGCGGGCGCAGGATGCGTTCGGTTTGTGCGCCCGTGTCGCCCCGATAGGTGACGTCCAGTCGCGTGAGGCTGTCCACCGCCTGCTGCACTTGGTCGATCCGTGCGCGCAACGCATCCGTCATCGCCGGACGCGCGACGGCATGCACCGGAACGCGGGCGGCG
>JBGSJU010000156.1:0-1578 GCA_041741655.1 Rhodobacterales bacterium | reverse complement strand
GGCGGGCGATATCGGTTTCGATGCGGCGCTTGTCGTCGCTGCTGTCGGCCATGCCCGTGACGGCCAGCATGCCCGGCTGCACTGAAATCTTCGACCGCGGCAGTGCCGCCAGCGCGGTCAGCGCATAGTCCACCGTGCGGTCCCAATCGGGCGGCACCGGATAATCCGCGCTTTCCAGCAGATCGGACACCTTGCCGGGGCCCGCCAGCGTTTCCAGCCGCGCGACCAGCGCGGCTCGGTCGGTCGCGGCCGGCACCAGACCGATCAACGAGATGCCGCTGTCATTGCGCAGCACCTCGATCGAGAACCGCGGCGCGGCAAGGCCCATGCTGTCCTTGACCTGCATCTGGTCAATGACGCGGGCGGCATCCACGATCGATCCGGCGGTCGATATTGCCTTGAACCGCAGCGCCTCGGTCGGGGCGCTGCCGGACAGGAACACCTGCAAACCGTTGGCGTGCACCTCGGCCCACGGCAATTCGGCACTGTCCAGCGCGCCCCGCACCGCCCGTTCCGACGTCGCCTCGATCCCGGTCACCGCAAATCCGGCCGCGACATAGCTCAGCCCCGCTGCCGCGGCAAAGGTCGCTGCAATGATGGCAAGACTGGAAAGGCGCATGGTATCCGATTGTCCGGTATCTGACCGTGTTTAGGCCCGCAGCCCCCGGCGTGCAATCACAGGACTGCCGCACCGGCGAAAAACAGCAGGGGGATCAGCCCGGTATCCCGGTTGGACCGGAACAGCCGCAAGCAGGTGGACGGGTTGTCGGTATCCAGTTGCCGCAACTGCCAGACCATGTGCCACCCCATCGCCCATGGCCCGCCGATGGCGATAAGGGACGCCAGCGGGTTGCCCTGCCGTTCCAGCACCGCCGCAAGCACCGCCAGCCCCATCAGCGACACGGTCGCCACCAGAAACCGCCTGAGCCACATCGGCGTGTCGGACCCGAACAGCCGCGCGGTGGATTTGACCCCGATCAGCGCGTCATCCTCGGTGTCCTGATGCGCGTAGATCGTGTCGTAGAACAGCGTCCATGCAATGCCCGCCAGATAAAGGAACACCGCCGCCGGATGCAGCGCGCCGGTATGCGCCACAAAGGCCAGCAATGCTCCCCAGTTGAACGCGATGCCCAGAAACACCTGCGGCCACCACGTGAACCGTTTGGCAAACGGATAGACCGCCACCGGCAACAGGGCGAGGATGCCCAGTGCGATGGCCGGCCCGTTGAAGGTCAACAGGATGCCAAAAGCCACCAGCGCCTGGGCCACCATCCACACCAGCGCCTGCCGGACCGTGACCTGCCCGCTGGGGATCGGTCGCGACCGGGTGCGCGCCACCTGCCCGTCGATGTCGCGGTCGGTGATGTCGTTCCATGTGCAGCCGGCCCCGCGCATCACCAGCGCGCCGATAGCGAACAGCACCAGCAGCCGAGGATCGGGATAGGCATCGCCTAGACTGCGCGCCGCCAGCGACACCGACCAGAAGCAGGGAAAAGCCAGCAGGAAGAAGCCGATCGGCCGGTCGGCGCGAGCCAGCCGGAGAAAGGGCACGAGCGCCGCCGGGGCGAAGCGGTCGAC
>JBGSJU010000155.1:0-2312 GCA_041741655.1 Rhodobacterales bacterium | reverse complement strand
GGCGGGCGGCCAGCACATCGGCGATCTGGCGTGGCGGCAGGCCGGCAGGTTTCGCCAGCACCATGGCGGCATTGGTCGCCATATGCCCATGCAGCGGGTCGCGCGGCGGTTCCATGGCCACAGCTGCGGTATCCAGCCCCGGGGGCAGTTCGCCCGCCGCAGCCATCGCGGCCAATTCCGCAATCACCAGCGCGCGCAGGTCCTGAAAAAGGTTCATCGACGGCATCCTTTCGGGTTCCGGGCGGTTTAGCACCTGTGGCGGGCACGTCAATCACGGGCCGCGTAGGTGCGCGGTGCGAACCGCTGCGATCAGGCGCGATCAACCGCTCTGCCCTTCCTGCCACAGCCGCGCCGCGCGGTGCCCTCTTCCTCTGCCACCACAAAGGCCATGTCCGACGGTCTTTGACTTCCGCAAGATATCAAGTTCCCCGCGCGGCGCGGGCGGCGGCCGGGAACAGCCGGGCATGTTCCTGCAACGCAAACCGGTCGGTCATGCCGGAAATGTAATCGCACACGATCCGCGCCAGCGTGGTTTCATCGTGGGCCTCGGCCACGTCCTTGCGCCATTGTTTCGGCAACAGCGCCGGGTTGGCCAGCAGCAGCGGGAACAGGTCGTTGACCACCTGCGTCACATGGGCGCGCATGTCCAGCACCGACGGCGCGCGATACATCCGGCGGAACAGGAATTCGCGGATCACCTTCAGATCGGCCCATAACCCGGGCGAAAACTGCACCATCATTCGCCCCGCACCACGAATGTCCGCGGGAGTCTGCGGGTCCAGCGCGGCCAGATTGGCGCGGCTGACCGCGATGACATCCTCGACCAGAATGCCGAAGAACCGCCGCAGCGCCTCGTGGCGGCGGCGATAGTAATTCAGCCCGGGATACTTCCAGTCCACGGCCGCGAAACAATCGTGCAGGATCGGCAGTTCGGCCAGTTCATCGGTGGAAAACAATTCCGCCCGCAAGCCGTCATGCAGATCATGGTTGTTGTAGGCGATGTCGTCGGACAAGGCGGCGGCCTGCGCCTCGGCGCTGGCGTGGGTGTGCAGTTCCAGATCATGGCGGCGCTGGTATTCCGCCAGCGCCCAAGGCACCTCGCCCACCACGGGCCCGTTATGTTTCGCAATCCCTTCAAGGGTTTCCCACGTCAGGTTCAACCCGTCCCATTCGGCATAATGCCGTTCCAGCGCGGTGACGATCCGGATCGCCTGCGCGTTGTGGTCGAACCCGCCGTAAGGCGCCATCAGCGCCTGCAACGCATCTTCGCCGGTATGGCCAAACGGCGGATGGCCCAGATCATGCGCCAGCGCCACGGTTTCGGTCAGATCGGGGTTCAGCCCCAGCGTGCCGGCCAGCGTGCGCGCCACCTGCGCCACCTCCAGCGAATGGGTCAGGCGGGTGCGGAAGTAATCGCCCTCGTGTTCGATGAACACCTGCGTCTTGTGTTTCAGCCGGCGGAACGACGAGGCATGGATGATCCGGTCGCGGTCGCGCTGGAACGCGTTGCGATAGGTGCTGTCATCCTCGGGATAGAGCCGGCCCCGGCTGTCGCCCGGATTGCAGGCAAAGATCGCGGTCATGGGGCGGCTCTCTTGTGACTTCGGGCTGAGCCCCTTATATTTCAGCCACATCGCCTTGGAAACAGCAACACTGTCCGGCGAAAACACGGGGAACAGACAGATCATGCAGATCCCGCCCAAGGTGACCGAACGCGCCTTTGCCCGCCTGTCGGAAATTGGCGCCGCGCCCAAGGCGCTGCGCGTGGCGGTATCCGGCGGCGGCTGTTCGGGATTTCAATATGACATCCGGCTGGATGAACCGGCGACGGATGACCTGATCCTCGAAGGCGCGGGACAACGGGTTGCCGTGGACACGGTGTCGCTGCCGTTCCTGACCGGCGCCGTGATCGATTTCGCTGATGAATTGATCGGCGCGCGGTTCGTGATCGAAAACCCCAATGCCACGTCAAGTTGCGGCTGCGGCATTTCGTTTTCGATCTGACCGATGTGGCGGCTGTTGCTGCTGCTGCTCGGCACCACGGCCCTTGCAGATGATATTCCCCGCACGAACGGGCGGGCGATGGCAGCGCAGCTTTATGGCAATTGGTCCGCGCCGGGCTGTCCGCCGACGCTGATCTTGTCGCACGGGCTGGGCGGCAACGCCAATGGCTTGGCGGGTCTGGCGCGCAACGTGGCGGATGCCGGATGGCGCGTTCTGGTGATGGGCCATGCCGAAAGCGGCCCGCGCCGGCTGTTTGCCGTGTTGCGGGCAGAGGACAGGACGGCGGCGATCCGGGCGTCCCTGCCATG
>JBGSJU010000154.1:0-3157 GCA_041741655.1 Rhodobacterales bacterium | reverse complement strand
GCCGCGGCGGCCCAGGTGATCGGCGCGCGCGTCAGCCATGGCCGCGCGGTCAACATCGACGCACCCAACCTGATGCTGGACGCATTGCTGCGCATGCAGGAAATCGCGCAGGCCTGACAGGCCCACACCCGCGCCGGAACACGGCTTGACCCTTGCCGCCCCATCGCGGATACCAGCGCCATGCCCGCTGACATCCGCCTTACCGACAGCCACTGCCACCTCGATTTCCCGGATTTCGACGGGGAATTGCCGCAGGTGATCGCCCGTGCGCAAGCGGCAGGCGTGGCGCGCATGGTCACCATCTGCACCCGCCTGCATCTGGAACCACAGGTCCGCGCCATCGCCGAGGCGTATTCGGGCGTGTTCTACTCCGCAGGCGTCCACCCGATGCGCGCCGCCGAGGATCCGCCGGTGACAACCGCCGATCTGGTCGCGCTGGCCGCGCATCCGAAATTCGTCGGCATCGGGGAAACCGGGCTGGATTACCACTATACCGCCGACAGCGCCGCCGTTCAGCAGGCGTCGCTGCGCGTCCATATTTCGGCGGCACAGGCAACCGGTCTGCCGCTGATCATCCATGCCCGCGCCGCCGATGACGACATGGCCGCCATCCTGACCGAATGTCACCGCGCGCAGCCCTTCGCCTGCGTCATGCACTGCTTTTCGTCCGGGCCGGCGCTGGCGCGGGCCGCACTGGATCTGGGGTTCTACCTGTCAATGTCGGGCATCGCCACCTTCCCGAAAAGCGGCGATCTGCGCGACATCTTCGCCGCAGCACCGCCGGACCGCATCCTCTTGGAAACCGACAGCCCCTATCTGGCCCCGGTGCCGCATCGCGGGCGGCGCAACGAACCGGCCTACACCCGTCACACCGCGGAAACCGCCGCCGCCCTGTTCGGCCTGTCCCTGCCGGACCTTGCCGCGATCACCGAGGCGAATTTCGACCGGCTGTTCTGGAAAGCCGCGCGTCCCCAAGCCGACCCCCAAGCTGACCCCCGACCCGAAAAGGCCGCCGAATGACCGCCGAACTGCGCTTTACCATCCTTGGCTGCGGGTCCTCGGGCGGCGTGCCGCGGCTGGGCCATGGCAAGAATGGCAATCCGGGCGGCGATTGGGGCGCCTGCGACCCGTCCAACCCGAAAAACGCGCGGCGCCGCTGTTCGCTGCTGGTGGAACGCGAATCCGCCAATGGCGTCACCCGCGTGCTAATCGACACCTCGCCCGACATGCGCGCACAATTGCTGGACGCGGGTGTCGGCAATCTGGATGCCGTGGTCTGGACCCATGCCCATGCCGATCATGTCCATGGCCTTGATGATCTGCGCATGATCGTGTTCAACACCCGGCGCCGCCTGCCGGTCTGGGCGGACGGCGCGACGCAAAACGACCTGTTCGCGCGGTTTGGCTATGCCTTCGTGCAACCCGCCGACAGCCCCTACCCGCCGATCCTTGACATGCACACCATCACCGATCGCTTCAGCATCGACGGCAAGGGCGGGCCGATCGCGCTGACGCCGTTCAAGGTCAATCACGGCACCATGGACGCGCTGGGGTTCCGGATCGCCGATCTGGCCTATCTACCCGATGTGGCGTCCATCCCGGATGACGTCTGGCCGACCCTTGAAAACCTCGATTGCTGGATCCTCGACGCGCTGCGCTACACCCCGCACCCGACGCATGCCCATGTCGCGCGGTCGCTGGAATGGATCGCCCGCGCCGCGCCGCGCCGCGCCGTGCTGACCAACATGCATGTCGATCTGGACCATGACCGGCTGGACGCGGAAACCCCGGCGCACATCACGCCCGCCCATGACGGGATGGTGATCCGCTACCCGCTGTGAAACCACCACCTGCTTCTTCGGTTTGAAAATATCCTCGGGGGGTCCGGGGGGCAGACAGCCCCCCGGCCTCTCCACCCGTGAAAGGCCCGCCATGCAGGCGCTTCTGGACGTCATCCTGCCCGTCTTCGTCGTGATCGCGGCGGGATATCTGGCGGTATGGCGCGGCTGGATCAGCGATGCCGCCAATGACGGCCTGCTGACATATACCCAGATCATCGCCATCCCGGTGCTGCTGTTTTCTGCGATTGCCGGACTTGATCTGGCCGCCACCTTTGATGTGCGGCTGCTGATCAGCTTCTATTCCGGCGCGCTGACCTGTTTCCTGGTGGGCACGCTGGCGGCGCGGCATCTGTTCCGGCGCGACTGGCCCGAAGCTGTCGCCATCGGGTTTGTCGGGCTGTTCTCCAATTCGATCATGCTGGGCCTGCCGATCACCGAACGCGCCTTTGGCCCCGACGGTCTGGCGGGCAACTATGCCATCATCGCGCTGCATTCGCCGTTCTGCTACGCCGTCGGCATCACCGCGATGGAAATTGCCCGCGCGCAGGGGTCGGGCGCCAACCCCGCCGCCACCGCGCAAAAGGTTCTGGTTGCGGTGTTTTCCAACGCGCTGGTGCTGGGTATCGTGGCGGGATTCGCGGTCAACCTGTCCGGCTTCCCCCTCCCCGGCGTGATCGCGGACGGTCTGGCGCTGATCGTGCGCTCGGCGCTGCCGGTGGCGCTGTTCTCGCTGGGCGGCGTGATCCTGCGCTACCGCCCCGAGGGCGACATCAAGATCATCGCGATGATGGTCGCGCTTGGCCTCATTGCGCATCCGGCCATCGTGTTCAGCCTTGGTTCGGCGCTGGATTTGACCCGCGACCAGTTCCGGTCCGCCGTGCTGACCGCCGCGATGGCACCGGGGGTGAACACCTATGTCTTTGCCAACATGTATGGCACCGGTCGGCGGGTTGCTGCGTCGGCCGTTCTGATCGGCACCGCGCTGTCGATGCTGACCGTCTGGGGCTGGTTGCAGATCATTCCGTGATCGGGCCGCGCCGGGGCCGTCATGACGCCATGCTGCGCCGTGCCGCGGTGAATTCCGTTGCCAGACCGCCCGTCCCGCCGCAGTCTGCCACGCGGGAGGGCCGCAATGCAGGATTATGCCGAACACGATGCCACGGGTCTGGCCGCACTTGTCGCGCGGCGCCTTGTGACGGCGGGCGAATTGCTGGACGCGGCGCTGGACCGGGTCGAACGGCTGAACCCCGCCCTGAACGCCGTCGTTCTGCTGCAAGAGGGGGCCGCCCGCGACCGCATCGCGCGCGGCCTGCCGC
>JBGSJU010000153.1:0-5080 GCA_041741655.1 Rhodobacterales bacterium | reverse complement strand
GACATGCTGCGCGATCTGGCCGACACCATGGAAGGCGCGGGCGCCGCGCGGGCCGTGATCCTGACTGGAACGGGGAAGGTGTTTTCGGCGGGCGCGGACCTTGATGCGGCCAAGGCCGGGTTGGCCGTTTCGCCCGATTGGGAACGGCTGTCGGGGGCCATTGCGCGCCTGCCCGGCCTGACCATCGCGGCGCTGAATGGCACACTGGCGGGTGGCGCCATGGGGATGGCGCTGGCGTGCGATATCCGCATTGCGGTGCCCGGCGCGAAATTCTTCTATCCGGTGATGAAACTGGGCTATCTGCCGCAACCCTCCGATCCGGGCCGGTTGGCGGCGCTGGTCGGGCCGGCGCGCGCGAAGATGATCCTGATGGCGGGGCAGCGGATCGATGCCGACACTGCGCTGGACTGGGGGCTGATCGACCGGATCGTGGCGGATGACCTGATGGCGGCGGCGCGCCTGCTGGCGACTGACACGCTGGCAGCGCCCGACCATGTGGCGCGCGCCATCAAGGACATGTGCCGATAGGAGGCCGAAATGGGACTGGCAGAGATTGAGACGCGGATCGCCGCCGCCTGTGCCGCCGCCGGGCGCGCGAGGAGCGACGTGACGCTGATCGCGGTGTCCAAGGTGCAACCGCTGGACCGGATCGAGGCTGTGCTGCGCGCCGGACATCGCGTGTTCGGCGAAAACCGCGTGCAGGAGGCCGAAGGGAAATGGCCCGCGTTTCAGGCTGAATTCGGCCCCTGCGACCTGCATCTGATCGGCCCGTTGCAGACCAACAAGGCGCGCGCGGCGGTGGACCTGTTCGGCACGATCCAGACGCTGGACCGGCCCAAGCTCGCCCAGACGCTGGCCCGTCTGGCGCAGGAACGCGGCAAAAGCCCCGATGTGTTCGTGCAGGTGAACACCGGCCGCGAGGATCAGAAGGCGGGCGTCGCCCCGTCCGAGGCCGACGCGTTCATCGCATCGGTGCGCGCGCTGGACCTGCCGCTGGTCGGTCTGATGTGCATCCCGCCAGCGGATGACGACCCCGCGCCGCATTTCGCAGCCCTTGCGGCGATGGCCGCGCGCAATGGCCTGACCGGGTTGTCGATGGGCATGAGCGGGGATTTCACCACCGCCATCGCGCAGGGTGCCACCCATATCCGGGTCGGATCGGCCATCTTTGGCGACCGGGTGGCGGGCTGATCCACGCTAGGATCAGTTCTGCGGCAGGCCTTCGGGTTTGCCGACCACGACAAAGGTCAGCTTGGCAGGGTCCATCAACCGTGCCGCGACGCGGCTGATGTCATCGCGGGTCACCGCGTTCACCAGATCATTGCGGGCGGTGATATAGCTGATCGGCAGGCCCTGCATCTGCATGCCGACAAGGATGGACGCGATGGGGCCGTTGCCGTCAAACCGCAACGGGTATTCGCCGGTCAGGTAGGTCTTGGCATCGGCCAGTTCCGCATCCGTCACGCCATCGGTCGCCATCCGGCGCCATTCGTCGCGGATCACGCTGACCGCCTCGGCCACCTTGCCGTTGGCGGAATTCAGGCCGCCGCCCCACCAATAGGCCAGATCCCGGTCGACCAGATAGCTGGAGACGCCATAGGTCAGGCCGCGCTTTTCGCGCACCTCCTGCATCAGCCGGCTTTCGAAACTGCCGCCGCCCAGAATGTGGTTCAGGATGAAGGCGGCAAAGAAATCCGGATCGTCGCGGTCGATACCCGGCTGACCGAACAGAACGACCGATTGCGGGGTGTCGAAATCCGTCACATGGATGCCGCCCGGAAAGGCCGGCTCTACCGGGGCGGGTCGGGCCGGGCCGGTGGCGGGCAGATCGCCCAACAGCCCATCCAGCAAAGCCGCCAGTTCCGCCGCTGAAATGTCACCGACGGCGGCAACATACATCCGGTCCCGCACCAAGGCGGCCTTGTGGGCCGCCACGATGTCATCGCGCGTCAGGGACGCGACACTGTCCAGCGTGCCGCGCAAATCCTGTGCATAGGGGTGATCGCCAAACAGCAGGCCATCCCAGACCCGCCCCGCGATTTCACTGGGATCGGTCGCATCCGACCGCAACCCGGACAGCACCTGTCCGCGCACCCGGTCCAGCGCATCGGCATCGAATCGTGGCTGCACCAGCGCGGTGCGCAGCAGCGCAACCGCCTGATCGCGATTCTCGGTCAGAAACCGGGCCGACACCGACACGCTGTCATCGCTGGCGTCGAAACTGAATTGCGCCGCTAGTTCCTCGACCGACCGTGTAAAGGCCCGCGCGTCCAGATCGCCGGCGCCTTCTTCCAGCAGGCCAGTCATCAGGTTTGTCGCGCCGCGTTTGTCGGCGGGGTCCTGTGCCCCGCCGCCCTGAAACCGGATTTCCAGCGCGGTAAACGGGATCGACTGGTCCTCGACCAGCCACGCCCGGATGCCTTTGGGCGTGGTGATATCCTGCACGGCGATTTCGGCGCGGACGGACGTGCCAGTGATCAGTAGCAGCGCGGTGAAGATCACGCGCAGCATTGGGCGCATCATTTCGCGGGTCATTGGGTCTGCTCCTCTGACATCAGCCAGCCGGTGACCGACTGGCGACGGTCCAGCACGTCGCGCGCCGCCGCCATCACGTCATCGGCGGTCACGGCCTGCAACACATCGGGCCAAGCCTGCACATCCGCCACCGTAAGACCGGACGTCAGCGCCCGGCCATAACGGTTGGCCGCGCGCTCGACATCGTCGCGGGCATAGATTTCGGATGCGCGCAATTGCGACTTGATCCGGTCCAGTTGCGCAGGATCGACCCCGTCCTTCAGGAACCCGGCCAGCACGGTTTCCATGGCCGCCTCGGCCTCGGTCAGGGTGATGCCCTCGGCGGGCACGACGGCCAGATCAAAGGTCGTGTCATCCAGCGATGTGCCGGAATAGAACGCCCCGGTATAGACCGCGATCTGGCTGTCGAATTGCAGTTTTTCAGTCAGGATCGAGGTCGTCCCGCCGCCAAGGATTTCCGCCAGCACCGTCAGGGCCGCCGCCTTTTCCTGATCTCCGGCATCGCGTTCCGGGGCCAGATAGCTGCGGGTCACATAGGGTTGCGACACGCGGGCATCGCGAAATGTCAGGCGGCGTTCCGCGATCTGCGGCGGTTCGGAGGTCCGCAGCCGCGGCGGCAGGGCCGGATTGGCCGGGATCGGGCCGTAATGGGTTTCAGCAAGCGTTCGCACCTGATCCGGTGTCACGTCGCCCGCAACGATCAGGATGGCGTTGTTGGGCGAATAATGCGTGCCGTAGAAAGACAGGGCATCGTTCATGTCCAGCGTTTCCATCTCGTGGCGCCAGCCGATGATCGGCACGCCATAGCGATGGTTCAGGTATTGCGCCGCGTTCATCTGTTCGGAAAACAGCGATTGCGGATTGTTGTCGGTGCGCTGCGCGCGTTCTTCCAAGATGACCTGACGTTCGGTGACGATGTCCTCTTCGGTCAGGCGGATGTTCTTCATCCGGTCGGCTTCCATCTTCATCACCAAATCCAGCCGGTCGGCGGCGATGCGTTGGAAATAGGCGGTGTAGTCATAGCTGGTGAAGGCATTGTCGCGCCCGCCATTGCGCGCCACGGTGGCTGACAGTTCACCGGCCGCCAGCTTGTCCGTCGCCTTGAACAGCAGATGTTCCAGAAAATGCGCCACGCCCGACTGGCCCAGCGGTTCATCCGCCGAACCGGACCGATACCAGACCATGTGCATTGCCACCGGGGCACGGTGATCTTCGATCACCAGAACCTGCATGCCGTTCGGCAGGGTGAAATCGGTCACTGCCTCGTCCGCGGCGGCGGGCATGGCGGACAGCAATGGCAGAAATGCCGCAAAAAGAACCGATTTGATGCGCATCGAACACCTCCAGCGTGATACGGGCAACGTAAACCTTGCACGGCGCGGATCAACCCATGGCGGTGTTGCTGACGGGGTTGTGACGCGGATCGAACTGGGCGGCGGCTGGGGGCGGGAGAAGGACGAACTTTGCCAGAGAATCATGGACGAGCGGATGGTTCCGCGGTTCAAGCAGGGCGATTTCAGCGGCGGCATCACCGCGGGCGTCGAAGCGCTCGAGACCATGGCTCGCGGCAAGGAATTGCCCTCCGAGCCGCGAAATGGTAAGAATACAGTACGAAAGAAGGAACCATGGTGAGAACCATACCACGGCAAGTCGCCTGTATCCTGGCCGTTCTGGCGACCGCGCTGATCTGCCGTCCGGCTGCGGCTGCCGAGGTGCGGATCAAGCTCGATCCGCCCGGACCGCGGGAGTTCATCCTCGACAAGGCCAAGAAGCTCGATACGGCCACGCAAGAGGCGCTCCGCAAGCAGTGCGACAAACTGCTCACCGAGAAGACCACTCCGATCGTCATCGTCACCATCAATTCGATGGCCGAGTACGGCGGCGAGGGCCTGCGCATCGAGACCTTCGCCCGGCTGCTGTTCGACCAGTGGCAGGTAGGCATCGCCAAGCGGGGCGACACGAACTGGAACACGGGCATTCTCGTGCTCGTGTCGGTCGGCGACCGCAAGGCGCGGATCGAACTGGGCGACGGCTGGGGGCGGGAACAGGACCAGCTTTGCCAGCAGATCATGGACGAACGGATGGTTCCGCGGTTCAAGCAGGGCGACTTCAGCGGCGGCATCACCGCGGGCGTAGAGGCCCTCGATGCCATGGCCCGCGACAAGGAACTGCCCACCGTGCCGCGGCCTTGGTGGCACTATGGACTGATCGTCGCGTTCATCGGGCTGGCCATCTTTACGGTCGTGTCGCTGGTCCGCCGCGGGTCGGGCGGCTGGGCCTGGCTGATGTGGGCCGCATTGTTCGGGCTTGCGGGCTATCTTCTGTACCAGTTCCTGGCCAGTTCCAGCCGAGGTGGCTCTGGCGACGGGTATAGTGGCGGATCGTTTGGCGGCGGATTTTCCGGCGGCGGAGGGGCCAGCGGTTCCTGGTAGACCAATCATGCGAAAAGCCAGCAGTCGATTTAGCGACGAACAACGCAAGGCCGTGGCGCAGGCCGTGGCTGAGGCAGAAGGCCGCACGTCGGCCGAGATCGTGCCCGTCGTGG
>JBGSJU010000152.1:0-1543 GCA_041741655.1 Rhodobacterales bacterium | reverse complement strand
GGTCGGCCGCATCGGCGGCGGCGGGCGCGCGGCCCGACCCGTTCATCGCGATGATGTCATCGCTGCCCGCAGGCTTGATCAGGGCAAAGCAGTCGCCGCCGATCCCGGTCATCTGCGGTTCGCAAATGCCCAGCAACACCGCGCCGGCAATCGCGGCGTCCATGGCCGTTCCGCCACGTTCCAGAATGTCGATGGCCACTTTTGCCGCTAGCGGATGCGAGGTGGCGCAAACGCCATTCGCCGCAATGACCGGTGACCGGCCGGGTATCTGAAAATCGCGCATGGAATGTCCCCCGTTTTGTGCGGCAACACTATCGTTTGGCGCGGCCAATGCAATGCGGGGACAATGTGTGGGGATGCGGGACACAAAAGAACCTCGGCACCGGGTTCTGGGTGGGGGCTGATGATACCCGGCGCCGAGGGAAGCTTTGTGCAGCTACACGTTTTTTATCATCCCGGACCAAGGCATCAATTCGCAACTTTTGCGGCAATTTTGCGGCGATACTGGCTAATCCTCGGTTTTCGTTGGGGTCATTGGGGCGGTGTTCTTGGCCGGCCCGCGCCAAGCGGCAAACGAAAGCTGAGGCGGTTCAGCGCACCGGTGCGACCCGCGCGCAGATCGGTGGTCAGGCTGTTGATCAGAAACCAGCCAAAGCCGCCTTCGGGCAGGGATTGCGGATCGGGGCCTTCGTTCGGTTTCAGCAGCGCGGCGGGACAGGGGCGGCCAAAATCGCTGATCGTGACCTGCAACGCGTTCGGTGCCACCAGCAGCGCGATCCAGATCGGCCCGGGGTCATCGGGCATGTAGCCGTGTTCGACGATGTTGTTCAGCACCTCGGCCAGCACGATTTCCGCGCTGGCGCGGTCATCGGCCGGGATGCCAAAATCCACCAGCGCCGCCGTGATTCGTGCCAATGTCAGGCGTACCTCACCATCACGGGCATCCAGTCGCAAGGTCAGGAACCGGTCATTCGCCATCCGGATCACCCGGCGCGTCGTGTCAGCACGGCAGCCAGATCGGCATGAATAGAGATCACCGTGTCCATCCGCGTCAGGCGGAACACCTTGTCCACGGTGGGCGACAGGCACGCCAGATGCAGCCGCCGCGTTGGCGCCAGCGCCTTCATCGTCGCAACGATGGCCCCCAGACCGGACGAATCGATGAATTGCACCGCTTTCAGATCCAGCACCACATCGCCCGTCGTCTCGCCGGCCAGATCGCGCAACCGATCCTTGAACGACTGCGCCCCGACAGCGTCGATCCGCCCCGACCGGACCTCGATCACAAAAAACCCGGCTTCATGCCGACCCTTGATTTCCATCGCGTTCATCGCCCCATGGTTGCTCATGCGGCAAAGACTGGACGGCAAACCTTGCCATCCCGTATGTCTGGGCAAGGTTTGGGCCAGCGAAGTGCGGAGGATTTGATGCAAACGGTGGTGATCGCGGGCGCGGCCCGGACGGCGATGGGTGGATTTCAGGGCGTGTTCAACGGGGTTCCGGCGGCCACGCTGGGCGGCGCAGCCATTCGCGCGGCGCTGGC
>JBGSJU010000151.1:0-4309 GCA_041741655.1 Rhodobacterales bacterium | reverse complement strand
CGGATCGCGATGGTCGGTCTGCCGCCATCCGCGGGCGATCTGTATCCGGCGGACCTGTCGGGCGGCATGCGCAAACGCGCCGGCCTTGCGCGGGCCTTGGCGCTGGATCCGGAGGTGCTGTTTCTGGACGAACCCACCGCCGGGCTGGACCCGATCAGCGCCGCCGCGTTCGACGACCTGTTGAACGCGCTGCAGGCCGCGCTGGGGCTGACGGTGTTTCTGGTGACCCATGATCTGGACACCTTGCAGGCCACCTGCGACCGCATCGCGGTGCTGGCGGAACGGCGCGTTCTGGTGACGGGCACCTTGGCCGAACTGCGCCGCGAAACCGATCCGTGGGTGCAGGCCTATTTCGATGGCCCGCGCGCGCATGCCGCAGAGACAGCGACAGAGCCAGAGGCCGCCGCACCGGTGCTGCCAGACATGACCACGGTGCCGTGATGGAAACCCGCGCGCGCTTCGTGCTGATCGGGTTGTTCACGCTGGTCGGGGTCCTAGGGATGCTGGGGTTCGTGCTGTGGATGGCCAAGGTGCAACTGGACCGCACCTATGCGCAATATGACATCCTGTTCGGCACCGTATCCGGCCTGAGCCAGACGGCCGTGGTGCGCTACAACGGCGTCGATGTCGGCCGGGTGTTGACCATTGCGCTTGACCGTGACGATCCGGCGCTGGTGCGGGTCCGGATCGAGGTGCTGTCCAGTACGCCTGTGCGCGCCGATACCACGGCCACTTTGGCCTCGCAGGGCGTCACAGGGGTTGCCTTCATCGCGCTGGAAGGCGGCAGCGTGTCCGCACCCCCCTTGCCGGCGTTGCCGCCCTATTTTGTGCCAGTGATCCAGTCGGAACGTTCGGTGGTGCAGGACCTGCTGATCACCGGGCCGGATCTGCTGTCGGATGCCGCCGGGCTGATCACGGAATTGCGCGGGCTGGTCACGCCGGAAAACCTGCAGGCGATCACGGCGATCCTGACCGATCTGCAGGCCGCCAGCGGGCGCATCGACGCGTTGGTGACCCGGTCGGCGGCGACATTGACGCGGGTGGATGACGCGCTGGCCGCCACCCAGTCGGGCATGACCGCCGCAGACCGGCTGCTGACCGGCGAAATCCCGGCGCTGATCGCCGAACTGCGGCAGACGGCTGCAGGGGCGACCGGGGCCTTGTCCGGTTTCCGCGGGTTTGCCCAAGGCGATCTGCCCCGATTGTCGGGTCAGATCGGCACTTTGATACAGGATACCAGCCGGGTGATTGCCGCGTTTGACGCGCTGGCCCGCCAGATCGGCAATGACCCCGGCCGGTTCCTGCTCGGCACCCAGACACCCGATTACAGGAGATCAGAATGACGGAGATCAGCATGAACTTGTCGCGCCGTCGTTTCCTGTCGCGCGCGACGGCCACGGCCGGATCATCAGTGCTGATGGCGACGCTGTCGGGGTGCAGCGCGGTCACCGCCGTGTCGCGCGCCAGTGACCCGCTGGCCGTGGTGACCCTGACCAACCTGCCGGTCATCGCCACCACAGGCGCTGGTCGCGGCCATCTGGTCGTTGAACTGCCCAGCACCGGCGGCGCCTTGGCGACCGACCGTATCCTGATTGCGCCATCCCCCCGTCAGGCCGAATACCTGCCGGGTGCCCGCTGGGCCGAACCGTTGCCGGCCATGATCCAGACCCTGCTGGTCAATTCCGTGCTGAATCAGGGCGGGTTCCGTCTGGTCAGCCGGGTCGGGGCCGGGCTGCGTCCGGATTACACGCTGATGACGGAAATTCAGGCGTTTCAGGCCGAGGTTCTGGCGTCTCTAGTTCTTCTTGCCGCACCAGTTCTTGTTACTGAACCTGTGGGCGGTCCGCCTGCGCCGGGTCAGGCCCGGCTGCCGGAGATACTTCAGGTGCGCATCGCCCTGCAGATGACGATGATCCGCGAACGCGATCGCGCGGTTGTCGCGGCGCGGCAGTTCGCCGGCATCCAACAGGCGCCGTCGGACAGCACCACGGCGCTGATTGCCGGTCTGGATGCCGCCATGCAGGTCGTGTTGCGCGATGTGGTCGCTTGGGTGCGCACGGTCGCCTGACCGCGATGGGCGCAGCAGGGTTCGGCGTCAGCCGGGGCTCGCGGCACCCTCGGGCACCGGGGTTTCCTGATGGGTGACCCGCAGCCATGTGGCCCCTGACAAGGCATAGGTCGAGATGCAAAGGGCCACATGCCCCACCACATCGCTGCGGTCCGCCCGGGCACGGTAGGCCAGCGTTGCGGCTGGCCCCGACAGGATCGTGATCCGGTCCGTCATCTCGATCGACCGCCAGCGTTGCGCGACGGCACGGTCGCGCCACAGGTCGCTGCCGTGCAGGATGCCGGACGGTTCCGGAAACACGCAGATCGCGTCCTTGGACGACATGCGCCGCGCGCTGTCGGCCCCTTCGGTCCAGAACCGCTGTTCCATGTCCCACAGCAACGCCGTCGTGGTGACGGGATCGCTGGCGGGGCCGGTCGAGGGCAGTGTTCGGGTGGTCATGACCGCTGTTTTCCCTTGGCAGGAGGCTGAACATTGTCGGCCAGACCAAAAAGGACTGCCCGATCGCGCCTTGCGCCCGGAGCGTCCGAATTGTGTCCACACCCGCGCGCAACGCATTTTATTGCCGAGACCCGTGCGCAGCACTGATGCAGATCAGTGTGGCGGACCTCATTCTCAGGACTAGACTGCCGTGTCGCGTGACCAAGCCGACGCCGGGGCGAAACGCGGCGCGACGACGGGGATTTGCGATGCCTGCCGGCGTCTGGGCATTTGCCGGGCATACAAACGGAACTGGCGCAACGTTTTCGGGCAGATGCGCCGTGCCGCGCAGCAGAAGGTCCGGCACAGGTCGGCCTGTCCGGGTTTCCACTTGATCCCGGGGGCATGGCACCACAGGCTGACGCCGAACGGAAACGCAGGGCGCGCAACCGTGCGCACAGACACCGCGACAGGTCCGCCTGACGCCGCATGACGGACGGATACGACACTTGCCACGCGTCATCATCACCCATTCGACGGTTTACACCTATGGCACGGCGGTCGCACTTGGTCCGCACCGGATGATGCTGCGCCCGCGCGAAACCCGCGATCTGCGGCTGTTGGCGTTTGATCTGCAGGTGACGCCCGCCGCGCAGGTCGACTGGTCCACCGACGTCTCGGGCAACGCCATTGCGCAGGTCAATCTGAACGTGCTGTCTGACCGGCTGGCCATCGTGGCGCAGACCACGGTGGAAATGACCGCACCGGTCTGGCCGGTCTTTGCCATTGCGGCGGGGGCGGTGCGTTACCCCTTCGCCTATTCCGCCGATGACGCGACCGATCTGGGCGCGCTGCGTGATCCGCAATATGCCGATGACAACGACCGGCTGGCCGCTTGGGTCGAGGGTTTCGTGATGGCGCGCCCCACGGACACGCTGTCGCTGCTGAAGGATATCAGCAACGGCATCACCGCGCAGATCGCCTATCAAAGCCGCGAAACCGAAGGCACCCAAGGCCCCTTGGAAACGCTGGATCGCGGCTGGGGTTCGTGCCGCGACTTTGCCGTGCTGTTCGCCGAAGCCGCCCGCACGCTGGGGTTCGGCGCGCGACTGGTGTCGGGCTATCTGTATGATCCCGCGCAAGGCCTGACCGGATCGGCGGCGGCGGGGTCCACCCATGCCTGGGTCGAGATTTTCGTGCCCGGCGCCGGCTGGATCGCCTTTGACCCCACCAACCGCGCGGTGGGGTCCGGCCACCTGATCCCGGTCGCCGTGGCGCGCAACATCGCTCAGGTCGCCCCGGTGGTGGGCAGTTTCCACGGCACCAACATCGACCTGATCGCGATGGACGTGGTGGTCAGCGTCGAAAACACGGCATGACCGGGCACGCCCGTCGCCGCCGTTTTCACCCCTGCAACGTCCGCACCTTATAGCCTTCGCCGCGCGCTTGCATCGCCTGCACGGCGGCGACAGAGGCGGCGGCGGTAGTGAAATACGGGATCTTGTCCATCAGCGCCACGCGGCGGATGTCGCGGCTGTCGGCGATCGCCTGCGCGCCTTCGGTGGTGTTGAACACCAGCGCGATGGCCCCGTCCTTCAGCATGTCCACCACATTGGGGCGGCCTTCATAGACCTTGTTGACCCGCGCCGAGGTGATGCCCTGTGCGCGCGCCCAATCCATTGTGCCTTGCGTGGCAACGATGTCGAACCCCATGGCGATCAGGCCGTGCAGCGCGGTGGCCATATCGGGCGTCTTGTCATCGTCGCGGATCGACACGAACACGCGGCCCGTATCCGGCAGATGCGTGCCCGCGCCCATCTG
>JBGSJU010000150.1:0-2090 GCA_041741655.1 Rhodobacterales bacterium | reverse complement strand
GACTGCTGCGCCACGGTCACGCGCGCGGTCGCCGAAATGGCCGCCGCCTGCACCTGATCGGCTGACGCCTGACTGACGTTGCCCTTGCCCAGCAACAGCTTGCTGCGCGCCGCGACCCGGTTCGCCTCATCGGCCGAAGATGTCGCCTCGACCACCTGCGCTTCGGCCTGCGCGATCGTGGCGCGCGCCGAGGCCATGGACGCCAGCAACTGGCTGCGCGACAATTCCAGCGTGGTTTTCGACAGCCGCGCCAGCACCTGTCCGGCGGTCACGCGGTCGCCGATATCGACCATCAGCGCCTCGATGGGTTGGCCTTCGATCAGCGGCGCGACCTGCACCAGTTGCACGGCCTGCACCAGACCGCCGGCAAACACCCGGTCTGTCATCTGCACCTGCTTCACCGTCGAAACCGTGATCGCCGGCAGCGACGGTGCCGCTGCTGCGGCGGGTGCGGGTGCGCCTGACGCTGCTGCCGGCACGGCAAGCGATCCGGCAAGGGGCGCGGACAAGGCCAGCGCAACCACCAGAGATGTGATGCAAGCGGTCTTTGTCATGTCGTTTCCCCGGATTTGACCTGTCGGCAGCCCTTGGTGTCCGACGCCATTGCCTCGATGTCATTCAAGATGTCGTCCACGCTGCGTTGGACAAGGGCGGTCAGGGCCGGCATCACCTGCCCCCGTGTGCGACCCTGCATGGCGTGACCCTTGACCAGCAGAACCAGCAGTCGCGCCGCCGCGTCGAACGGTGTCAGGTCTGCGTCGGGCGGCAATCCCAGCGACAGGGTCATGGCGCGTGTCAGATACTGGGCGATTTCGTCTTCGACCCGGTGCACGACCTGCGCGATATCGGGCTTGCGCAGCGCGGCAGCGGTGATTTCCGCCCAGATCGCCGCATCGTCGCAGCCAAGGCTTTCGGCCTGTATCCGCTGTTTCAGGGCGTGGCGCAGGGCGGCAATCGGATAGGGCGCGGCGACAACCGCGGCAAACTGGCCCTCGACTTCGGACAGATGGGCGCGGATGATCGCCTCGATCAGCGCGGCCTTGGATGGAAAGTAGCGGTAGAAGTTGCCGGCACTCATCCCGGCCGCCCGGGCCAGATCCTGCATCGACGCGCCGTCAAAGCCCTTTTCGGCGAAGATGCCGCGGACCGAGGCGATGATCTCGCGCTCGCGGTCCCGCACGGGGGCGGGATGCAACGGGGTCACGGGGGTTGTCACGTTCATGAGTGATCACGGGCTGAGTGAATGTTCATTCACATCTGGCATGTCCAGATGCCAAGTCAAGCCTGTCCATCCGGGATTGCCAGAAATTTTCCGCGTTGCGGCGAAAAATATGGCCCAAAAATGCGGTCGATGAATGCGGTCGAAGCATACGGCATGCATCGCCATGATCGCGCGGCCTGAGGTCGGCTTGCAAAACGGGACACGCCGCGCGAGCAAGCTGCGCGAAAGGGTTCACGACCGGGCGGTGGCACAACCGCGATGTGACGCCCGATGCGGTTCGGCGACTGCGCCCATGTCCTCGACGCCGCCCGCGCAATCCCCCAAACCTCTTGATGTCGGGCCGTCCGGCGTCTATAGGCACGCGATGGCGATCCGGCCACGATTCACTTTTCACACGCCGTGTGCCCGTTCCGTCGCTGGTGCGGGTCTTCCGGCAAGGAGACAGCGACATGAAATTGCATGAACTTTCCGACAACGACGGCGCGGCCAAGAAGAAAAAGCGCGTCGCGCGCGGGCCCGGGTCGGGCAAGGGCAAGACCGCCGGGCGCGGGATCAAGGGGCAGAAATCCCGGTCTGGCGTGGCAATCAACGGCTACGAAGGCGGTCAAATGCCGCTGTATCAGCGCCTGCCGAAACGCGGTTTCAACAAACCGAACCGGCTGGATTTCGCGGTGGTCAATCTGGGCTTGATCCAGAAATTCATCAACGAAGGCAAGATCGATGGCAGCCAGCCCATCACCGAAGACGTACTGGTGGCCAGTGGACTGGTGCGGCGCAAGCTCGACGGTATCCGCGTTCTGGCCAAGGGCGACGTGACCGCCGCGCTGACCATCAACGTGACCGGCGCCTCCGCCGGTGCGGTGGCGGC
>JBGSJU010000149.1:0-8783 GCA_041741655.1 Rhodobacterales bacterium | reverse complement strand
CTGGTGCCGCATCCGGTCCACGACGGGCATGGACGTGACCGGCTGGGTCGGCGGGCAGTTCCTGCGCGAATCCGCGCCGCCGCCGGCGGTCCGCCCGCCCGGACCGGGTGCTGGCGGCAACCTGTCCACGGTGTCAGGGCTGGTGGCCGGCGATCTTCTGAACGTGCGCGCAACCGCCTCGACCCAAGGGGCCATCATCGCTCGTCTTGCCCAAGGCGCAAAGGTGCAGAACCTTGGCTGCCAGCAAAGCGGACAGACCAACTGGTGCCGCATCAGGACCACCGGCGGCGTCGAGGTTACCGGCTGGGTGAACGGGCGCTATCTGCGATAAGCCTGCCTGTCGGGCGGCGTTTGCCTGACCCTTTGCAGGATCGGTCCTAGTGCACTGAATTCAGCATGGGCCGGTCAATCTGATCCCGCCGTTCGCCGGGATCAGCGGCGGCAACCTTGCGGCCTTGGCAAATCGCGTTGCTTTTCGCCTTCTGGATAGTTGCTTCAGTCGCGTTCCGGCACCCTTGGTCATGTGCAGATCGGTCGCTGACGTAAATCTGCACGTCGCCGGAAACGACGTCCACCGAAACGGCGTCCAGTGGAGCCAACATGACAAAACTGCGCCAACTCACCCTTATTCCTGCCGCCGCCCTGATCGTTCTGGGGTTCACACTGCCGGCTTCGGCCAAGATCGTGTCAGAGGCTGCCATGGTCTCGCATTGCGCCGAAGCCGCCGCGACAAAGCTTGGCGTCATGATGAACGATGTCCTCACGCTTCCGGCCGAGCGGAGCGGCGGGAAATTTCACGTCTATGGCCAGTTTCCCGCGTCTGGCCAGAACGTCACCTTGTTCGAGTGTCAGTATGACGCGAACCGGACTTTCATCGACATCAGCGTGAACGACCACCACGGGCAACAGACCGAGGCGGCAGGGTCTGCCCCCCGTGCCGCGCAACGGGCCTGTACGGACATGATGGGTCGCCCCGTCAATATCGAAAAGGTTTCGCCGCTGCGGCCGGGCTATCACGAGATCATCATGAAGGAATTGGATGGTCCGCGCCGCGTTGCCTGCACCGTGACCGACAGCGGGAAACTTGAAGACTGGGTCGAGATGAACTGACGCCCCAGCCTGATCGCCGTTTCGTTTAGCGAGTGATCGGCCCCGGAGCCACCGCAGTCACCTCGTCGGTCGTTCCGGGGCCGGAGTTTTCCTGAAGCCGTTCCGCCGGCCATTCCGCCGGCCATTCCGCCAGACATTCCGCCAGACATTTCCGAAAAGGTATCATGCATGACACCCGAACAAATCATCTCTGTTGTCACGGCGTTGCTGTCCGCCGAACCTGATCCTGCGGCCTTTTCAACGATCAAGGCCGGTGGGGGCGATGCGCGCTATCAGGTCGTGGTCGATGCCTGCCCGGCGAATACGGTTCCGCCGTCAGAGATCGAGGGCACAACGGTGATCTGTGGCCGGGTGAACGTGCCCGAAGATCATGGCAAGCCCGATGGCAAGCGCATCGATCTGGCGTTCGCCGTGCTGAAAGCGCGGACGCTGAGCCCGGTGCCGGACCCGGTGATCTATCTGCATGGCGGTCCGGGTGGCGGGGCGATCGGCGCGCTTGCCGGTATCGTGCATCCGCTGTTCGACGGCTATCGCAGCCGCCGTGATGTGGTGACATTTGATCAGCGCGCGGCGGGCATTTCGTCTGACATGGTGACCTGTTTCAACACCTTGGGTGGCAATATCTTCGAGTTGCTGGTCCCCAGCGCCGCGCCCGCCGACAATGAGGCGAAACTGTTTGGGGATTGCGCGGCAGAGCTGGCGACCAACGGTAACGACCTGACGGCCTACAATACCTATCAGAATGCGCTGGATGTCCGGGCGTTGATGCTGGCGCTGGGATATGCGGATTACAACATCTACGGCGTGTCCTACGGGACGACGCTTGGTCTGGAGGTCATGCGTTCGGCCCCCGAAGGCGTCCGGTCGGTCGTGTTGGACAGTGTCAGCCCGCAGCAGGCCAAGGCCTATGACGAAAATGCCAAACCGACGCAGGAAAGCATTCAGGCCGTGCTGGACCAATGCGCGGCTGACGCGGCCTGCGCTGCCGCCTATCCCGATCTGGAGGTCGTGCTGATGCGCGTGGCCGAACAGTTGCAAAAGGCGCCGATTCCGGCCGCGCGGGGCAAACCCGAGGTCACTATCATGACGCTGATCGACCTGTTCCAGAAGCGCAACCAATATGGCGCCCTGCCGAATGCCACCCGGTTGATCCCGAAAATCCTGACCGAATGGGACCGCGGCGATACCACGACCTGGGACCTGCTGTCCTCGGGGGCCATCAACGCCGCGCCCAGCACAGCCCAGCGGGTGAACCCGCACGCGGAAAAGTTGACGCGCGATCAGCAGACGCTGGCGGGATTGTTGTTCGAGATGGCGGCGAACGAAGCCAAGGAAGATCAGGCGCAGGCCGCCGCGATTCAGGCGCTTGGCGAATCGCTGAAAGTCCGGGCGACGGGGGCAACCGATCTGGTCGGGCGGTTTGGTGATCTGATGCAGGCGTCGATTGTCGGAACCCGGTCGAAGGATGACATGCTGGCCTTTCTGCGCGAAATCGCGGCCCTGGTGCCAGAGGCGCCCTCGCGCGACCGTCTGCGCGCGCTGGTGATGACGCATATCCCCCCGTTGGACCAACCGCAGATACTGGCGGTGCTGGACCTGATGTCGGATGCGGATATTGCCGGTTTCTATGCCGATGTGTCGCGTCAGGCGCGGGCGTCATTCGGCGGGATGGTCGGGGCGATCGATCTGTTTGTCGTGGCCTGTCAGGAATCCTTCCCGTTCAATTCGCGCGAAGGGTTCAACGCCTTCAATGCGACGTTGAAATTCCCGTTTCTGAAAGAGGATGTCAAAGCCCAGTCCCAGATGTATGACATCTGCGACCTGTTCACCCCGGCACCGCGTGACGGCCACCACGATCCCGTCACCAGCGACATCCCGGCACTGGTCCTTTACGGGCTGAACGATACCCAGACATCTTCGGCAGATGCAAAGGACGTCGCGGCAAAGCTTGGCAAGGCCCGCATCCTTGGCTTTCCCGAGGCCGGCCATGGCGCGATCCTCTTTTCGCAATGCGCCAAGGACATCGGTCTGGCCTTTGTCGAACAGCCCGAAGCCGCGTTGGCCACTGGCTGCATCGAGGCGCTGAAACCGAAGTGGGTGTTGCCGGCGAAATAAGTCCGCCGATTAGGCGCGGCGGCGGGCCAGCGTTTCGCTGGGCCGTTCGCCATAGGCCCGCGCGTAAGCTTGAGCAAACCGGCTGAGATGGAAAAACCCACAGTCGAGCGCGACCGTCGTGACCTGACCATCCGCATCGGCCGCCAGAAGGCGCTGGCGGGCCTTGTCCAGACGGATGCGGTTCAGAATATCGCGCGGCCCAAGGTCGTAAACCTCGTTGAAGGCAAGTTGCAGACTGCGCAGACTGACGCCCAAAGACTGGGCAACATCCAGCATCGACAGTGGTTCATCACTGCGCGCGTGCATCAGGTCTTCGGCCTGTCGCACCCGGTGGAAGGCCGGCACAACGTTCTTCGAGGTTGAACTTTCGACAATGTCGCCAAGCATGTAACAGATCTGTTCGTCGATCAACGTGGCCAATACGGTCAGCACCTTTTTGGGAACCGCTTGACCGGGCCGCGCAAACAGGTCCTCGGACAGTTGCGGCAATTGGCGCGCGAGGTATTTTCCGGCCGACCCGGTCAGTTCGCCGGCATCAGTTGCGAAAGCCTTCTCGGGCGGCAGGCCGCAGGCATCCGCCAATTTTTGAAGGCGCGCCACCGCGATCTGCAGGGTCGTGGCCTTGAATTTGGCTCTGATGATCGGGGTTGCGCGCGTCAGGCGTTCGCTGGGCCGAACCACCAGAAACCGACCGGGATGGGCCATGTATTCCTTGTCGGTGATCCGGATATCCAGTCTCCCCGCGATGGGCATCAAGATCGTGACAGTGTTGCTGTCCTTCAATTCGATCTCATGCCCTGATGATATGACCCGACCCACGGTGGTCCCAGCGTCATCAAGTTTCAGCAGTTCGGTGTTCAGCGATCCGGACGGTCCGTGCACACGCAAAAGGCGACTGTCGTCAAACATGATCGACGTCTTCGCGGCAAGGTCCTTGGGCTCGATGACCTGCTTCTTGAGATTGACGACGTCAATCATGCCAATGATCGCTCTTGCCGTGATCGAGCCAACACATCCCGAGATCCTGAATTCTGTGTCCCAACCGCCAATACGCGGCCTCAACCCGGAACCAACTTCGCATAGCGACGTTTCGAAAAAAAAACTTTGCGCATTCTGGATAGTTAAGAGCCAAGTTTTCGTTGTCAAATGAACTTATGTAACATCGACAAGGGGCTACCAGTAAACACCATGTCCCGATCGCCCAAATATTGATCGGCTCGTGCATGTCGCACATGGCTTATGCCGGCGTCATGGGCATACCCGGGCAACAAGACCTGCTGACATCGGTCATCGCGCGGACCTGGGGGACCACGCTCGCCCGATGCAAATGGCACATGGATCAGGAACGAAACCAGAGCGCGTGACGCCACAAACGACCGGCCATCGGCACTGATCCGCGCAAATATCTTCAACCGCAAGGACGCATCACCATGAAAACACCCTACACGTTCTCTATCCTGCTTGGCACACTTGCCCTTGCCGGTTGTCTTGAAACGACCCCTGTGAGCGCCCCTGCGAACACGGTCCCGCTCACAGGCGGCAATCTGACCGGCACGACTGCCACGAACTGCAAGGCCGCCATCGCGCGCCAAACCGGTAAATCCACGCGTGATGTCGCGATATTCGACGTTAGCGAATCCGAAGCCGGGAACCAGGCTCAGGCGTCTGTCGCTGGCGCGGAAAAGCCTTGGATCTGCCTCACCGATCGGAATGGTCGCGTGAATCAGGTCATGTATTCCGGCGAAGGCTGATCGCTCGGGCGGCCGCATCCCGCGATGCTGGCCGCCTTTTCGCATGCGATCCGTGTGGTGTGCGTGACGATCTATCTGCCCGCGGCCTGCATTTGGAAACGGCGCCACGGCTGGCTTGGCTAATGTTCTAACTCAGTATCTCAACTCATTCTCTCAAGGAGACCATGATGCGTGCTTTGACCCTGTATGTCTTGCGTGCCGCCATTTTTGCCGCGGCGATCCTTGGTCCGATGGCGGGTGCCCCGGCATTCGCCGAGGACCGGGCGGAGCGGGTTGCCTTTGCGCCCGGTTCAACCGGCACCGTCTTGACCGGTACCATCCGGGGCGATCAGGGCGTGCGGTATATCCTCGGCGCAGCCGCCGGGCAGCGCATGTCGGTTGACATGACCACCAGCAACGCCAGCGCCTATTTCAACATTCGGCGAAGCGGGTCCGAGACGGCGATTTACAACGGTTCGATCAACGGCAACAGCACAACGGTGACGCTGCCATCTGGCGATGACTGGGTGGTGCAGGTCTATCTGATGCGCAACGCAGCCCGGCGTGGCGAAGCCGCCAATTACCGGCTGTCGATCAACATCGACTGACGCGGCGCGGCGTCAGGGCCGCCGTCAGCCGGCGCGGGCGATGCCGCGGCCAGTGGACCAGACCGGTGGGTGGTGTCTGGGGTCAGCGCGGGCGACCTGTTGAACGTGCGGGAGGGGCCTTCGGTGAACGACCTTGTGGTGGCACGTGTCCGCAACGGCACGGTCCTCCGGAATGGCGGCTGCGTTGGTGAAGGCCGGTCGCGCTGGTGCAACGTTTCTGCCACTGATGGCAGCTTTACGGGCTGGGCTTCGGGCGCCTACCTGCGCGAGTAGGGCGCACCCGATGTGGGGTCCGTCGTTCCTGCGTCCGCGCGGTTGGTCAAAGCCAGTCGAAACGCGGCGTCGCAGGACTTCAACGGCCGGAATGGGCAATCCCCGCGCTTCGCGCGCAGCCCGCCGGCGGTGGTTGCGACGTCCTTGCGGAACGCAGCTACACCGGACGGCGATGCCAGTGCCGGTGCTGTGCAGCGGGCCAACTGCTTGGCATCGGCAGATAAATCAGGCCGTTGCGCGTAGCGGATATTCGCCCGAGTGGACTCGGCCTTATCATCGACCACGTTAACCGGTCAGGTGACTGACCAGAACCGCCCCTTCCTGTCCGCGCCCGGATTGCGGGGAACGGGCCCAATCGTGGAGAAGATGATGATCAAGCGTTCGTTTCTTTTGCTGGGCAGTGCGGCCATGTGTCTGCAAATGCTGGTTGCGCCCGTGCAGGCCATGACTGACGAGGAAAAGGCCGCTGCGGCAATCGCCATTCTGGGCGTTGCGGCCATCCTGCACAACAAGAACCACTACAAGGACGACTACAAGCCAGCCACCGGCGATCACACCGCCGAGTTCGAACGCGGCTATCGCGACGGAACGCACGGCTATTCCTATGACGAGCGCCGGGGCACCCGGGATTATGCCGAAGGCTATCAGGCAGGTCTGAAAGAGCGGGAAAGCTCGATGGCCCATCGCCAGAACGCCGCGACAGGCCAGAAGGCCCCGCCGATGGCCTTGCAGGGCTGCGCCCAGATCGTGGCGCAGAATTTTGCGGTCGGCACCCACTCCGTTCACTTCGTCAAGTCGCGGTCGCCCTCCAAGCATGAATGGGAAATCGAAGCCGTTGTCGGCCATGAACACATGGTCTGCAAGATGCGCGACACGGGCGAAGTCGTCGAACTTCGCGGCGGCAGGATCTAAGGCGCCCGGTCTGGCTCGGCCTGGCTTTGATGCCAGCGCCGAGCCAAGCTCCGAGTCCAAAAGAGGTTGCAACATGCCGCCCGGGCTGTTCGGCCGTATATCGGCGCTGGTCATCGAAAGCTTCAGCCCGGCATTCGTTTGAAGTGATCCCGGGTGCCACACCCAGACCCGTTCCGGTCAGATCAGCGCCATCGAAATCGGGCTGTGGACGCAATTGTGACCGGGTTATCGCAGGTTTCCCGGTCGCAGTGACAGGACAGCTTTTGACACGCTGCCGTTGCAGTCAGGCTGAGGGCGCCGCCCCGTTCACATCTCGGGATTGGTGTGCGTCTTGCTGATGTCACGCATCAGCCAGAGCCCGTAGATCGCGTTCGGCAACACCAGAAGGATCGGGAACAGTTCGCCAAATCCCAAACCTGTCGCGGGCGCTGCCGCCTCGGCCGGCATGGTGCCATGTGCCCCGCCATGGCCGGCCGCGCCAAGGGTAAAGGTTGCGAAATCCCACAGGGCATGGAGGATGATCGGCGGCCACAGGGACAGGGTGCGCAGCCGCAGCGCGATGAAAACCAGCCCGCTCAGGAAGGCGGCCGTGGACTGGATCAACGCGGCTTTCAGATCGCCGGTGACGAACACGTTCAGGCTGTGGATCGCACCGAACGCCACCGATGTCAGCAGCACCGCTGGCCAGATCGTCGTCGAGTGGCGAAAGGCCTGCAGGATTGCACCGCGGAACATCAGTTCCTCCCAGAAACCGACGAACAGGCAATTCGCCGCGATGATCAGCAGAACGGACGCAGGTGGCAGGCCCAGAAAGGTGGCCACCACCAACCCGGTGACAATGTAGATCATCGGCAACCACGTCAGCCGCCAGGCGCGCAGATCCGCCCAACGGGTCAATCCGACATCACGCCAGCCTTGCCAGAGCACCACGGCCAGAATGAAGGCCGACGCCACAACCCAAGTCCAGCCGATGCCACGTTGTACGGCCTCGACCAAGCTCATCTCGCCGCCTGTCGTGAGGTTGCCGCCGATGATGGTGATTGCCGTCCAGACGACAAATGCCACAAGCGTGATCGCCAGCCGTCTGTTCATCACTGCCCCTTTTGACCGCGTTTCGCGTTTTCGTGCCGCGTGGTTCAACGGCGCGCGCCTCAAACCCTAACTGCTTTGCGCAAGATCAATATCCACAACGCGAAACCGCTTCCACAATGCGCATTGTGCCACAGAACGCAGTGCATGGCTGTCCGAGATGCAGACTGGATTGCAGGGGTCGCTTCGCGTTCTGGATAGAGGTGGAACCGCGATCAGCACACACTTGGAAAGTCACAATCCCCGCGCAAAGCGCCGAACCGCCCTCATGTTAAGGAGATCAAGATGCCTGTTGCAAGAACCCTGCCGAAACTTCTGGCCTGTGCGGTCATGTCTATTGCCATTGCCAATCCTGGCTTTGCACAATCGATTCGGACCGAGACTGTGGCGGCCGCCGCCGCAACGTCCGGCACCATCTTCAAGGGCACCCTGAAAGGCGATGAAAGCGTCGATTACGTCATCGCCGCCGGGGAAGGTCAGCGTCTGTCCGTCGATCTGTCGGCCACGAACGCCAGCCTTTACTTCAACATCCTGCCACAAGGATCCGAAGAGGCACTGTTCATCGGATCAACCTCCGGCAATGTCGCCGATCTTCCGATCCCTGCGGCCGGAAACTATGTCGTCCGTGTCTATCTGATGCGCAACGCCGCCAGACGCGATGAGGCCGCGGACTATGCGTTGGGGATCGGTCTGGCCGGGGGCGATTTTGCCGATGGGCTGGCTGGCGGGCCGGACTGGTGGGCGGTGTCCGGCCTCAGTTCCGGGGCGTTGAACATCCGCTCGGGCCCTGACACCCGCTACTCCATCGTGGGCAAGGCGCAGAACGGCGAGCTTCTGCAGAACCGCGGCTGCCGGATGACCGGCGCGATGCGCTGGTGCAGCGTCCGTGCGGATGGCTCCGGCGTTCAGGGCTGGGTCGATGGCGAGTTTCTGGTCGAGGCCGCCG
>JBGSJU010000148.1:0-8728 GCA_041741655.1 Rhodobacterales bacterium | reverse complement strand
ATGGCCCTTCGGCCCACGCCAGCGACGGGGCGAAGCCCAGAATGAACGCGCCAGCCACTGCGCAGCAGCATATCGCCAAGGAGAATCGGCAGGACAACCGGCGGGTCGGCCAGGCCGCAGGCGACGCTGCCGCCGCGCCCTATGCCTGGCCGTAGGAGGAGGTTGAATTCGAACCCACGGTGGGGTTTCCCCACATCGGTTTTCAAGTCCGGTGCCTAAAGCCGCTCGGCCACTCCTCCGGATGGCGCGGCGAAGCATCCTTGTGATCAAAGAAAAAAGGGGGGATGCCGGGCCAGAAACCTGCAAACCGGGGTCCGGGGACGCGGCGCGCCACCTCGACGTTCAGCGTGGGCGTTTCACGGCGTTAGGTCGTCGATCTGCTTTGCGACAAGGTGCTGCAGGCGACAGAGGTTGATGTCATGAATGCCGCGTGCCGCCAGATGGGTGACCGTGTTCAGCAGGTATTCGGCACCGGTCCCCCAATGACCGCAGGCCAGCGCCAAGGTTCGGGCGACATCATCCAGCGGCAGGCGTCCGGCATAGTAGGGCGACGCACGGTTCATCACGAAACCCAGCGCCGTCACCGGGCCATTCTCCGTTGTCACGCGGATCCAGCGCGGGATGTTGTTGATGGGCTTGACGGTGAATTCGCGGCGGAACAGCCGGTCCAATTGCTGGTCAAGGTTGTCCTGCGGCAATTCATACAGCACGCCGCGGCATTGCCCGCCGCGATCCAGCGCCATCATCAGCCCCGGCTGTTCGGCGGAGCCGCGAAAGCGGTGCTGGCGCAGACAAAAGGACCGATGCCAGCCCCGTGCCACGCCGGTCGTTTCGGCCACATGGGCGATCTCGGGCTTCCAGATCAGCGAACCATGGGCGAAAAGCTGCACCGGCTTGCCCGGTGCGGGGTTGCTGTCGGCGATCCGCCGCACCCAGTCGGCATAATCCGCATCCGTCTGTTGCGCAACGCCGACGGCCGGACCGGTATCCGCAACCACGCGATGAACGCGCGCGATGTGGTCGGCCGTCAGCGAAAGTGATCTGGGACTGCGCTGCATGGTGCTCTCAACAATGCGCTGAATGACGGGCAACTTGCGCCACATGACCATAGCCGATTGCGCGCCTGATCGAAATGGCGACGATTGCGTGCGGTGGCTGTGGTGCGATTTCCACCCACATTTCCACCCACATCTGGCCATGCCCGACCAGACGCAGCCGCGTCAGACGCCGACCCAAGCCTGCACGCGGTCATGGTCGCGGGTCAGGTCCGCGCTGGTACCCGTCCATACCGTGGCACCCTTCTCGAGGATGAAATGCCGGTCGGCCAAGCGTTTCAGCACCGAGAACGTCTTGTCGATCAACAGGATGGACTGACCTTCCGCCTTCAGGCGTTCCACCACATGCCAGATCTCGGCCCGGATCACCGGCGCCAGACCTTCGGTCGCCTCGTCGAGGATCAACAGCCGTGGATTGGTCATCAGGGCACGGCCCACGGCCAGCATCTGCTGTTCACCGCCCGACAAGGTGCCCGCCATCTGGCCCGCCCGTTCGCCCAGCCGGGGGAACAGGTCGTAGATCCGCGTCAACGTCCACGGCGTCTTGGCGCCCAGCCGGTTGGCGGCCGTGGCAACCAGATTTTCGCGCACCGTCAGCGTCGGGAAAACCTGCCGCCCCTCGGGCACCAGACCGAACCCAAGCCGAGCCACCTTTTCCGGCGCCAGCCCGCCGATCGCCCGCCCGTCATATTCCACTGCCCCGCCGCGGGGCGGCAGCAGGCCCATGATGGTGCGCACCGTGGTGGTCTTGCCCATGCCGTTGCGGCCCATCAAGGTCACGACCTCGCCGTCGCGGATGTCCAGCGAGATGTCGAACAGCACCTGTGACGCGCCATACCCGGCCTGCAAATTCTGCACCGACAGCATCAGGCCTCCTCCTCGCCCAGATAGGCTTCGCGGACCATGGGGTTGGCGCGGATGTCGTCGGCATTGCCGGCCGCGATGATGCGGCCATAGACCAGCACCGAAATCCGGTCAGCCAGGGCAAAGACGGCCTCCATGTCATGTTCGACCAGCAGCATGGCACATTCGCCCCGCGCCGCTTGCAAGGCTTCGATCATCTGCTGGCTTTCCAGATGGCCAAGCCCCGCCATCGGTTCGTCCAGCAGCAACAGCCGGGGCCGCTGCGACAGGGCCATCGACAGTTCCAGTTGCTTTTTCTCGCCATGCGCCAGATCGGCGACGATGACATCGGCCCGCGGTCCAAGCGCGCAATTCTTCAGGATATCGGCAACTTCGTCCCAGACCTCGGCCCGCTTGCGGGCGCGGTCGAAAATACGGAAATTGCCGCCTTCGCGCGCCTGAATGGCCAGACCAAGGTTTTCGCGCACCGTCATGTCATCCAGCAGCGACGTGATCTGGAACGTCCGGCCCAGCCCCAGCGCGACGCGGTCCGCCGGCGCCAGACGGGTCACATCGCGCCCGGCCAGATGGATATGGCCGGCGTTGGGGGCAATTTCACCGCAGATCTGGTTGATCAGCGTCGATTTGCCCGCCCCGTTCGGCCCGATCAGGGCGTGGATTTCCCCGCTGTCCACCGTCAGGCTGACGTTGTCGGTCGCGGTCAACCCGCCAAAGGTTTTGACCAGCCCTGCGATGTCCAGAACATGCGTGCGTGAGGCGGTCATCCCTTGCCCCCCAGCTTGCGGAACAGGGCCATCAACCCGCCTTTGGACGTCAGCACCACGATGAGCAACAGGATGCCAACCGGCAGCATCCAGTGTTCGGTATAGCGTGCCAGCGTGGTTTCCAGCGTGAACAGCACCCCTGCCCCGATGAACGGTCCGGCCAGCGTGCCGACGCCGCCAAGGATCACCATGATCATCAACTCGCCCGACCGGGACCAGTGCATCATGTCGGGCGAGGCAAAGCGCAGGAAGTTGACCATCAGCGCGCCCGCCAGCCCCGCCCCCATCCCCGAGAGGACAAAGGCATAAAGCTTGTAGCGGAATGTCGAAATGCCCATCGCGGCCATGCGGCGTTCATTCTGGCGGATACCCGCGATGATCTGGCCAAAAGAGGAATGCACCAGACGGCGCAGGAACAGGAAATAGGCGGCGGCAAAGCCCAGAACGACCCAGTAAAGCACGTCGCGGTCGCGCATGTTCAGGCCGGGCAGGCTGTTGGTGCGGCGCACCATGATGCCATCCTCGCCGCCATAGGTTTTCAACGAGATGAACAGGAAAAAGAACATCTGCGCAAAGGCCAGCGTGATCATGATGAACTGCACCCCCCCGGTGCGCAGCGACAGCGCCCCCACCAGCGCCGCCGCAAGACCCGCGATCAGGATCGCGGCGGGCAAGGTGATCAGCATCTGATCGGTGCCGGGGATCACCCCAAGGAACGCCGTTCCGGCATCGAAATGGTGGTACAGGATGCCCACCACATAGCCGCCGATGCCGAAATACGCCGCATGGCCGAAACTGACCATCCCGCCATAGCCAAGGATGAAATTCAGGCTGGCCGCCGCCATGCCATAGATCAGCGCCTGACCGACCAGCCGGGTCCAGCTGGCCTGACCCGTCCAGTCCGCCACGAAAGGCACCAGCGCCAGCGCCACGAACACGGCCGCAAGGACAAGATGTTCACGTTTCATCGGATCATCCCTGCGCCGCGAACAGGCCGCGCGGGCGGACCAGCAGGACAAGCGCCATCAACAGATAAATCCCCATGGACGAAATGCCGACACCCAACGCCTGCGCTTCTGGCCCCGGCATCACCTGCTGCAACAGCCCCGGCAGGAAGGCGCGCAGCATGGTATCCACCATGCCCAGCACCATCCCGGCCACAAACGCGCCCTTCACCGACCCGACCCCGCCGATGACCACCACGACAAAGGTCGCCAGAATGATCTCGTCGCCCATGCCGACCTGCACCGACACGATGGGCGAGGCCATGACCCCGGCCAGCCCGGCCAACAGCGCGCCCAGCCCGAAGATGGCGGTATAAAGGCTTTGGATATCAACGCCCAAAGCCCGCACCATCTGGCGGTTGCTGGCCCCGGCGCGCACCAGCATGCCGACCCGCGTTCGGTTGATCAGCAGGTAAAGCCCCACCGCCACGGCCAGCCCTACCGCGATGACGAACAGCCGGTAGGTTGGATAGGGCAGGCCGGGCAGGATCTCGATCGACCCGGAAAAGACCTCGGGCAGCGATGTGAACAGTGGCTGGCGGCCAAAGATCAGCACGGTGGACTGGTTGAAGATCAGGATCAGAGCGAAGGTGGCCAGCACCTGATCCAGATGATCGCGGGCATAAAGCCGGCGCATCACGCCGAGTTCGACAGCGATCCCGGCGACGGCCGACGCAACCAGCCCCGTCAGCAGCCCCGCCCAGAACGATCCGGTCTGGATGGAAACCCAGGCGCCTGCAAACGCACCAACCATGTAAAGCGCGCCATGGGCAAGGTTGATGACCCCCATGATCCCAAAGATCAGCGTCAGACCGGCGGCCAGCAGGAACAGCGTGACACCATATTGCAGCCCATTCAAAAGCTGCTCGAACAAAAGGATCATCGGCCGCTCCCCCGGGCAAGCTGGTGTGCGAAGACGGGTTGTTAGGAAGGTGCCGCGCGGTTCCGCGCGGAAACGGGCCGGACAGGCTGTGCCGTCCGGCCCGGCGTCAGATCACATCTTGCAAGCTTCGGCGTAAACGTCACCCACCGATTCAAGGATCTTTTCCTTGGTGACGATCACCGGATTGCCGGCGGCATCGGCCTCGATCGCGGTCAGATACCAGTCCTGGATCGGGTGCTGGTTGACCCCGAAGGCAAAGCTGCCGCGGGTCGAGGTGAAATCGGCGGCCTTGATCGCGGCACGCAGCGCGTCCACGTCATCGCCGCCGACCTTTTTCAGCGCGCCACCAATCAGCAGGCCGGTGTCATAGGCCTGCTGGGCATAGGACGTCAGCGGCGTGTCGGGATGGGCAGCAGCCCAGGCCGCGACCATGGCCTTGGACGCCGCATTGTCGAAATCTGCCGCCCAATGGGTTGTGCCGGTGAGGCCGACAGCGGCGGGGCCGACGGCCTTCAGGATCACGCCGTCATAGGACGGTTCGGACAACACCATCGGGATGCTGCCCAACAGGCCGGCTTGCTGATACTGCTTCAGAAAGGCGATGCCCTGCCCGCCGGGGTGGAACTGAAACACCACCTGCGGTGCCTTGGCGCGGATCTGCGCCATTTCGCCGGCAAAATCGGACTGTTCGACACCGGTGTAGATCTCGGTCACCGTGCCGCCGAACTGGCGGGTGAACCCGGCGATGGCATCCTTGCCGGCCTGATAGTTGGGCGCAAGGGCGACCGCCGTGGTATAGCCCAGCTTCTTGGCCGCCGCCCCCGAGGCTTCGTGCAGGGTGTCGTTCTGCCAGCTGACCACAAAATAGTTCGGGTGGCACTTGGCCCCGGCCAGACCCGAAGGTGCGGCGTTCGGGCTGACATAGATGGCACCGGCATCGACGGTTTCGGGCACGACCGCGCCCGACACGTTCGAGAACACGATCCCGGTCAACAGCTTGATGCCTTCTTCGTTCAGCATCCGGTCGGCGATCTGAAGGCCGGTGTTGGGGTCGCGGGCGTCGTCCTCGACGACCAGTTCATAGGCCACGCCGGTGGCGTCGAGCCCTAGCTTCAGCCCGTTGCGGATCTGTTCGCCCAGATACCCGGCGGGGCCGGACAGGGTGGTGATCACGCCGATCTTGGTGCCTTCGGCATAGGCGGGCACAGCCAAGGCCACAAGCAGGCTGGCAGAGGTCAGAAGTCGTTTCATGTCGTTCTCCCGGTTGTCATTGAGGTCTTGTTTTTGCTTTTCGTCATACTGTCAGGCTTGAAAATTATTTCAAGCCTAAAACAACTACAGCTTCACCCAACCTGCCGGTGGCTTCTTTCCGGGGTGGATCTCGCCACATTTCGGGCAGATGCGCGCTTTTTCATCAGCATAGAACGCAGCATAGATCGGGGGCAGGTCATCCACGATCGATTCAAGGTCCACCTCGGCGCGGTGGACCAGCGCGTTGCAGGCAAAGCAATACCATTCGATCGCATCCAGCGCGCCGTCGGGACGTGCCGGTTCGATCACAAGCCCGATGGACCCTTCCTGCGGGCGTTGCGGCGAATGGCGCATATGCGCGGGCAACAGGAAGATATCGCCTTCCCGCACCGGCACGTCATAGAAATCGCCGGTCGTGGTATCGTGCAGTTTCAGCAGCATGTCGCCCTTCAACTGGTAAAAGAACTCCTCCACCGGGTCGTCATGGTAATCGCAGCGTTCATTCGGCCCGCCCACGACGGTGACCATCAGATCGGCGTCCTTGAACACCATCTGATTGCCCACCGGGGGTTTCAGCAGATGGCTGTGTTCGTCGATCCATTTCTGAAAGTTGAAGGCAGCAAGGCGGGTCATGTCATCCTCCGCAGGTCAGGCCAGTTTCAGGCCACAGGTTTCAAAGGCACGTTTGGTGATGGCTTTTTCGGCCTCCGTCAGGTCCAGACAGGGCGGGCGCACCCGGCCGCCGGTCTGGCCCAGAAGATCCTGCCAGTATTTCTGATGCGCATGCGGTTTTTCCGCCGGCCGGGTCGATTTCAGGGCGTGGCGCACCGGATCAAGGCTGTCGCGGATCGCGCGCGCATCGGCCACCCGGCCCGCAAAGGCCGCATCGGTATAGGCGCGCATGCGTTTGTCGGCGGCGGTCTGGATCAGGTAGGGCGGTGAGGAACACAGATACAACTGCCAGTTCAGATCGATGATATTGTCCAGCCATTCCTCTTCGGACGCCGTGGACACGATGATCCGGTCGCGGGCCAGATGGGTCAATTCGACATACATCGGGCGCGGCGTGGAATATTTGATCGCCACGACGGTTTCGATATCGGCCAGCCGGTTGCACAGTTGCGGGCTCATCAGATAGCCGCTGTCGGGATGCGACCACAGCGCGATGCCGATATCGACCTTTGACGCGATGGTTTCATAATAGCGGATCAGGGTTTCATCCTGCGCCTTCCAGAAATGCAGCACCGGCGCGTGCACGACAATGTAATCGGCCCCGCAGGATTGCGCATGACGCGCCAGATCGATCACCACATCCATGTTCTGGTCGGAACAGGACATGATGGTCTGCGCCCGCCCCGCCGCCGCCTTGACCGCCAGATCGAAGGCGCGTTTGCGTTCGTCCACCGACATGGCAAAGAATTCGCCCTGCTTGCCTGCAATGAAGAAGCCATCGATGCCCAGATCCGTGATCCAGTGGTCCATGTTGGCGGCAAATCCGTCTTCGTCGATCGACAGATCGTCGCGGAACGGCATCAGGGCGGCGGCCCAGATGCCTTTCATATGGGCAAAGGCGTGGGATTTCGCGTCCTTGCGGCTGTAGTTCATGGCGTGCCTCCGGCGACGGTCGGCTCGGTGTCCAGTTCCATCCGGTGCGACACGGTTTTTGTCACGGTGTAGTGGTGCAGGCCTTCGGCCCCGCCTTCGCGGCCGTGGCCGGAATATTTCACGCCGCCAAACGGCACTTCGGCCACCGATGCCTCCAGCGTGTTGATCGACAGGTTCCCCGCCTCGATGCCTGCGGTCAGGCGGTCCACATTCGCCGCCGAATGGGTAAACCCGTAAGCCGCAAGCCCGAACGGCAACGCATTGGCCCGCGCAATCGCGTCATCCAACCCCGATACCGGGTTGATGATGGCAATCGGGCCAAAGGGTTCTTCGTGCATCACGCGGGCATCCTCGGGCACCTCGGCCAGCACAGTGACGGGGTAGAAATAGCCGGGCCGGTTCGGCCGCACGCCGCCGCACAGCACCTTGGCCCCCTTGGCGCGGGCATCCGCGACCAAGGCCTCTATCGCCGCAACACGTCGCGCGTTTGCCACCGGTCCCATCTCGGTTGCGGGGGCCATCCCGTCGCCGATGCGCACCTGCCCGGCCCGTTCGGCAAAGGCGCCGGCAAAGGCGGCATAGGACTGTTCCGCCACGAAAAACCGCGTCGGCGAGGTGCAGACCTGCCCCGAATTGCGCGCCTTGCGCACCGCCGACATCCGCCCCGCCGCCACCGGATCGACATCGTCGCAGACGATGACGGGGGCATGGCCGCCCAGTTCCATCAACACCGGCGTCATCGCCCGCGCCGCCATTTCGGTCAGGTGGATCCCCACCGCCGTTGACCCGGTAAAGACCACAACGCGGATGCTGTCCTGCGGGATCAGATAGCCCGATATCTCGGCCGGATCGCCGAACACGAGGTTCAGCACCCCCGCCGGCAGCCCCGCATCCTGAAACGCGCGCGCGATGTGCATCGCGCCCGCCGGGGTTTCCTCGGCGGCCTTCAGGATGATCGCACAGCCGGCGGCCAAGGCCCCGGCGATCTTGCGCGCCGGTTGCGACAGCGGGAAATTCCACGGCGAAAACCCCGCCACGATGCCTGCCGGTTCGCGCAGCACGGTATAGCGGATGCCGGGCGCGGATGGCACCACATGGCCATAAAGCCGCTGCGCCTCGCCCGCGTCCCATTCGAAAAACTCGGCGCCCCGGATCACCTCCATCCGGGCCTGCACCAACGGCTTGCCGTTCTCCATGGTGATCGCGGGGGCAATCAGCGCGCCGCGTTCGCGCAGCAGGCTGGCAGCCTTCTGGATGATCTGCGCCCGCACCCGCGGCGCGGTGCGCGACCAGACGCGGAAC
>JBGSJU010000147.1:0-2922 GCA_041741655.1 Rhodobacterales bacterium | reverse complement strand
TGACGTTGATGGCCGCCGTCACAGCCCCGGCCCCCTTCATCGCCCGGCAGGATGCCGACGATCCCTTGGCGTGGATCGCACAAGACAGCGCCAAGCCGAGCCGCCCGCAGAGTGCGGCGACGCTGTGGGTGGCGCAGTCGGGCGAGGCATTCAGCCGCGCCTATCTGGAAGATTCCCCGACGCAGATTGCCGCTCGGATGCTGCCGCTGCTCTGTGACCGTCTTGGCGTGACAGCCGACCGCGTGACCCATGCGAGCGCCCACCGTTGGCGCTACGCGAGGGTAACACAAGCGCTGGGCCAGCCGTTCCTGCGCAGCCCTGACGCCACGCTTTAACTGGGTGGCGACTGGTGCATCGGGCCCCGGATCGAGGCCGCCTGGACCAGCGGCACCGCAATAGCTGACGACATTCTGGCGCGGGGATGATCATGCTGTCCGATCCGCGCATTGCTCGGCTGATCACCCTGATACGCGCTGCCCTGCGCCCGCCCGCCGGGGCCGGGCGCATCGCATTGGCGCTGATCGTTGGCGCGCTGTGTCACATGCTTTTTGCCGCAGGCGTGCTGGCGATGATCGTGGCGATGTTCTTTGGGCTGAGCAAAAGCTGGGGCAGCGTGCCTTGGCCCATGGCCGCACTCGCCAATGGGGCGCTGATCGTTCAGTTCCCCTTGGCGCACTCGCTTTTTCTGACTGGCCCCGGCGGGCGGCTGCTGGCGCGGCTGATCCCCGGCCCGCATGGCCAGACGCTGGCCACCACCACCTATGCCATCATCGCCTCGGCCCAGCTGCTGGCGCTGTTTGCCCTATGGACGCCCTCCGGCATTGTCTGGTGGCGGGCGGAAGGGGTGGCGTTCTGGGTGGTCGGCGCCGCCTATGCCACCAGTTGGCTGATCCTGCTGAAAGCCAGCTTTGACGCGGGCGCAGAGGTACAATCCGGCGCGTTGGGCTGGATGTCGTTGCTTGCGCGCATCCGGCCGGTGTTTCCCGACATGCCGACCCAAGGCCTGTTCCGTCTGATCCGCCAGCCGATCTATGTGGCCTTTGCACTGACGCTATGGACGCCGCCGGTCTGGACGCCTGATCAACTGGCGCTGGCCATCAGCTTTACCGCCTATTGCCTGTTCGCCCCGCGCCTGAAGGAACGCCGCTTCGCCGCCCGCTATGGCGCGCGGTTCGATCGCTACCGAGCCGAGGTGCCTTACTTTCTGCCCCGCCTGATGCCCAAGGACAGCCCCGATGCGCAATGACCTGACCATCTATGACGAGGTGGCCGAACGCTGGTGGTCCGACGACATCCGTTGGGTCCGCACGCTCAAGAACCTCGTGCCCGGTCGACTGGCCTGGTTCGACCGGCAGATCGACTGGCAGGGCAAGGCTGTGCTGGACCTTGGCTGCGCGGGCGGTTTCATGGCCGAGGCGCTGGCGCTACGCGGGGCGCATGTCACCGGCATCGACCCGGCCGAGGGTGCGATTGACGCCGCCCGCGCCCATGCCCGCGAAAGCCGCCTGCGTATTGCCTATGACGTCGGCGTTGGCGAGGCCTTGCCCTATGACACCGCCAGCTTTGATGCCGTGGTTTGCGTCGATGTGCTGGAACACGTGGCGGATCTGCACCGCGTTCTGGCCGAGGTCGCCCGCACCCTTCGCCCCGGCGGGCTGTTCCTGTTCGACACGATCAACCGCAACCCATTGGCCCGGCTGGCCACGATTACAGTCGCTGAAGACATCCTGCGCCTGCTGCCGCGCGGCACGCATGATCCCTCCATGTTCATCAAGCCCGCCGAATTGCGCGCAGTCCTGCAGGGTGCGGGGCTGGTGCCGGGTGCGATCACTGGCCTTGGCCCACGCGGGATCAACCGGCGCTTTGATTTGACTTTTGGCCCCCTGCCTCTGACCACCATCCTTTACATGGGGGTCGCGCGCAAACCGGCCCTTGGGGCAAAGGTCGTCGCATGACTTGCATGCCGCGCGAAAACGTTCAGTCCTACCCGCGCCCTCCTGCGCTGGAACCTGTACCACAACGCATCACCATCCGACTGGGCGGCACGCTTGTGGCCGACACCAGCCGTGCCCTGCGGGTGCTGGAGACGCACCACGCGCCGACCTATTACCTGCCGCCCGAAGACATCCACGCCACCTTGCGCCCGGTGCCCGGCAGCAGCTTTTGCGAATGGAAGGGCGTAGCGCGCTACTTCGACGTCCTGGCGGGGTCTGCAACAGCCCCCCGCGCCGCCTGGGCGTATGACAATCCGACTGCGCGCTTCGCGGCCCTTGCTGGCCATGTAGCCCTTTATGCAGCCTTGATGGACGAGGTCTGGGTTGGCGATCTGCGCGTCATCCCGCAGCCGGGCAACTTTTACGGCGGCTGGGTCACCCCCAATCTGGATGGGCAGATCAAGGGTGCGCCGGGTACGCAGCACTGGTAATGTGCGGAAAGCGAAAGGGACTTAGGGTGAAAAGATGATGATGCGCGGTATGCTTCCGTTCGTCTTTGCTGCGGTCCTGCTGTGCGGGACCCTGCCGCCTGCCTTGGCCGAGACCCCCTTGAGCAAGGATGCGTTGACAGAGGATTTCACCATGCAGCCGGAAACCCGCTGGCGGTTCTTCACCGATCAGGTGATGGGGGGCGTGTCTACCGGAGGCGTCGAATTTGCAAAGGAGGACGGGCAGCCCTTTGCGCGGATGACCGGTCGCGTCAGTACGGCCAACCGGGGTGGGTTCATCCAGATGCGACTGGACCTTGCCACCCCGCCGCCCGAAGGCACGACCGGCGTGCGTCTGATCGTGCGCGGCAACGACCAGCGCTATTTCGTGCACCTGCGCACCGGCGGAACAGTGTTGCCATGGCAATACTATCAGGCCGGGTTCGATGTGACCGAGATCTGGAGCGAAGTGCGCCTCCCGCTTGACGCCTTCGAAGCCT
>JBGSJU010000146.1:0-2305 GCA_041741655.1 Rhodobacterales bacterium | reverse complement strand
CGATCTGCTTGTGGGCCGCGACAGCATGCCCCGCGCCACGGCGACCCAGTAGAAACCCATGACCGCCATGCACAGCCGGCTGATGACGATGGCAGCGGCCGCGCCTTCGACGCCCAGCCCGGCCCAGACGATCAGCAGCGGGTCGATGACCAAGGCCACCAGCCCGCCCGATGTCGTCACCAGCATCGACCGCCACGCATCGCCATGCGCGCGCAGGATCGCCGACGACCCCATGCCCAGTGCGATCAGCGGCAGCGACGGCAGCGAAATCGCCAGAAACTGCGCACCGACCACCGCCGCCTCGCCCATCGCGCCCGAGGCCGCCAGAATATCGTGCCGGAACACCCAGACCAGACCCGCAATCACCGTCTGCGCCAGAACGGCATAGATCAGCGAAGACGACGCCAGCCGCCGCGCCCGATCCGCATCCCGCTGTCCCAGCGCCCGACTGACCAGCGCGACCGCGGCAATCATCATGCCGATCGCGATGGAAATGACGAAGAACTGGATGGTGCCGGCAAACCCGATGGCCGAAATCAGCATCTCGTCGCCCAGCTGGCTGACCCACCACAGCGCAAGGAAATCCACCAGAAACATGAAGGACAGGCCCAGCGACCCGGTCAGCGTCATCACGACGACATGCCGCATCGTGGACCCTTGGGTGAATTTCGCGATCGTGTCGGCCATGCTGCCCTCGGGTGGCGGTGGCCGGTCAGGTGCCACAGATGTTCAGTTAGCGCGCGACGGGCCGCAAGGCCAGCCGCCTATTCCGCCGGCGCGGCCAGCAGCGGGGAAAAGATCGTCTCGTTGCCCGGTTCGGGGTGGCGCGGGATCAGCATCGCCAGACACAGCGACGTCGCCGCCATCCCCGCCGCCAGCACGAACACCGACGATGGCGATACGATCCAAAGATACCCAAGTGACGCCGGCAACCCGACCGCCGCAATGTGGTTGATGGTAAAGGCGACGGCAGCCGTCGGCGCAATATCCTCGGGGGCCGCGATCTTCTGGAAATAGGTTTTCAGTGCCAGCGCGAGGGCGAAGAAGAAGTGGTCGATGACATACAACGCCGCCGCCACCATCACGCCCCAGCCGAACCAGTAGATGCCGCCATAGGCCAGAAACACCAACGTCAGCCCGGTATATTCGACCATCAGCGCGCGGCGTTCGCCAAAACGCGCCACCACACGGCCCATGACCGGGGCCACGACCATGTTGGCCACCAGATTGATCAGATACAGCGTGGTGATCTGGTGCACGTCAAAGCCGAATTTCTGCACCATCATGAAACCGGCAAACACCATGAAGATCTGCCGCCGCGCGCCCGCCATGAATTGCAGCGCATAGTACAGCCAGTAGCGCCGCCGCAGCACCATGTGTTTCAACTGCGGGTTCGGGCTTTCGAATTGCGGAAAGGCCAGGTGCGCCAAAACCGCCAGCGCCGCCGTGGTGCCGCCCGCGATCATGTAAACGGTGTTGTAGCTCAGGTCGAACATCTTCCATGTCGCGATGATGGCCAGATACGCCACCAGCGTCGCCGCCGACCCCGCGGCCAGCAACAGGCCCAGCACCTGCGGCGCGCGATCCTTGGGCAGCCATTGCAGTTGCAGCGACTGGTTCACCGTTTCGTAGTAATGAAACCCGATCGACGACAGCAGCGTGATCATCAGGATGCCGCCCATGGTCGGGAACCATGCGGTCACCGCCGTGGCGACGCCCAGCAGGATCAGCGATGTCACCGCCAGCACCTGTTCGCGCAGCACCAGCAGCACCGCGATCACGCCGATGGCCAGAAAGCCCGGAATTTCGCGCACCGAATGCAGGATGCCGATGTCGGACCCGTCAAATTGCGCCACCTCGATGACGAAATTGTTCAAAAGCGCCGACCATGTGGCAAAGGCGATCGGCATCGCCACCGCCATCAGGAACAGCAGCGCGACGGGTTGGCGCCAGCGGGGCAGGCTTGCGGCCTGTTCAAGCGGAAAGGTTCTCATGTGAACCGCTTTACGCCCTTTCCACGCACCTCGCTACGGGGTTGCGCATGGCGAATACTCTGCCATGCAACAGACGCATGGCTGGCCCGATCACGCCGCGGAAAACCGATAGGCCACATCGGAAAACCGGTCGCGCGGAAACACGTACAGCAACCGGAACCCGTCCGGTCCGGCCACCGTGCCGTGTTCGGCATCACCCGGAATGAACAGCGCCGTGCCCGGCCCCATCGGCTGCGCCACGCCGTCCACCGTGACGGTGGCACCGCCCGCAAGGCCGAAATACACCTCGGCGGGCGCATGGCGGTGCGGCA
>JBGSJU010000145.1:0-5127 GCA_041741655.1 Rhodobacterales bacterium | reverse complement strand
GGATCAGTTTACTCTCAACCTCATCGTCATCGGGCTGTCGTTCGCGCTGTATTTCGGCATCGCGTTCTGGGCCCGTGCCGGTTCGACGGCAGAATTCTATGCCGCCGGTCAGGGCGTTCCGCCCTTGATGAACGGCATGGCTACCGCCTCTGACTGGATGTCGGCCGCGTCCTTCATCTCGATGGCGGGTCTTATCGCCTTCGGCGGCTACAACAACTCGGTGTTCCTGATGGGCTGGACCGGCGGCTATGTGCTGCTGGCGCTGCTGCTGGCGCCCTACCTGCGCAAGTTCGGCAAGTTCACCGTGCCGGAATTCGTGGGCGACCGGTTCTATTCCACGACCGCCCGCATGGTCGCCGTGGTCTGTCTGATCGTGATCTCGGTCACCTACGTGATCGGCCAGATGGTCGGCGTGGGCGTGACCTTTGCCCGCTTTTTGGAAGTCAGCACCTCGACCGGTCTCTATATCGGGTCGGCCGTGGTGTTCGTGTACGCCGTGTTCGGCGGCATGAAGGGCATCACCTACACGCAGGTGGCGCAATATGTCGTGCTGATCATCGCCTACACCATCCCGGCGATCTTCATCTCGCTGAACCTGACCGGCAACTTCCTGCCGCAATTGGGTCTGATCGGGGGCTATGCGCCGACAGCCGGTGACGTGTCGTTCCTGGCGAAACTGGACAGCGTGGTGAAGGAACTGGGCTTTGCCGCCTATACCGCCGACACCTCGAACATGCTGAACATGTTCCTCGTCACGATGTCGCTGATGATCGGCACCGCCGGTCTGCCGCACGTCATCATCCGCTTCTTCACCGTGCCCAAAGTGTCGGATGCGCGCATCTCGGCTGGCTGGGCGCTAGTGTTCATCGCGCTGCTCTACACCGTCGCACCCGCCGTGGGCTCGATGGCGCGTCTGAACATCACCACCACCTTCTGGCCGAACGCCGTCACCGGCAACGCGCTGGATGGCGACGCGATCAAGATCGCGGATATCGACAGCAACCCCGAACTGGTCTGGATCCGCAACTGGGAAAAGACCGGCCTGCTGGCGTTCACCGACAAGAACGGTGACGGCATGATCCAGTACTTCAACGAACCGGCTGCCCTGACGGCTGCCAACAAGGCCGTGGCCGACGCCCGCAAGGCGCTGGCCGATTCAACCGAGGCCGACAAGACCGCGCTGACCGCCAAGGTCACCGAGGCCGAAGCGGCCCTGGCCACCGTGCTGGGGTCCACCCAGCTGGGCGGCAAATCGCTGGCCGAACGTGGGCTGGTGGGCAACGAACTGACCACCGTCAACAACGACATCATGGTTCTTGCGAACCCTGAAATCGCCAAGCTGCCCGGCTGGGTCATCGCATTGGTTGCCGCTGGCGGCCTTGCGGCGGCGCTATCCACGGCGGCGGGCCTGCTGCTGGCCATCTCCTCGGCCATCAGCCATGACCTGATCAAGGGCGCCCTGAACCCGAACATCTCGGAAAAGGGCGAACTGCTGGCCGCGCGCATCTCGATGGCCTTCGCCATCGTGCTGGCGACATGGCTGGGTCTGAACCCGCCCGGCTTTGCCGCGCAGGTGGTGGCGCTGGCCTTCGGTCTGGCGGCAGCGACGATCTTCCCGGTGCTGATGATGGGCATCTTCTCGAAGCGCGTCGGCAAGGAAGGCGCGATCCTCGGCATGCTCGTCGGCCTGATCTCGACCTCGGTCTATATCTTCCTTTACCTCGGCTGGTTCTTCATCCCCGGCACCAACGTCCTGCCCAACACCCCCGCAGCGCATTTCCTGGGGATTTCCCCGGCGGCGTTCGGTCCGGTGGGCGCGCTGTTGAACTTCCTCACCGCCTATCTGGTGTCGATGGCAACCAACGCCCCGCCGCGCCATGTGGTGGAACTGGTGGAATCGATCCGCGTGCCCAAGGGCGCCGGTTCGGCTCAGGCGCACTAAGCCGCACAGAAACCGCGCCTCCGGGGACACCCCGGGGGCGCACCCCCCGCAAGGACGGATCCCATGACCCAGAGCCTTGAGACGATCATTGCCTTTCTGGAAACGGTCCACCCCTATGACAGCTTGCCGAGGGACGAACTGGTGCGGGTCGCCGGTTCCTTCATCCGCAAGACCTATGACGCCGATACGCCGGTCTACCGGTTTGGCGAACCACTGGACGGGCTGTATCTGGTCAAGTCCGGCGCGGTCGAGGTGACCGAACAGACCGGCGAGGTAATCTCGCTGCTGGGCCCGCGCAATTCATTTGGCGAACGCGGGCTGGCGCGCGACGGCCGCGCGGTGACATCGGCGCGGGCAACGCAACCCGCGGTTCTTTTGATGCTGCCCGAAGCCGACTATCGCCGCCTGATTGCAACCGTGCCCGCGTTTGAGCGGTTTTTCAGCAGGGGTCGCGGCCAGACGCCGCGCGGATCGGATTTCGCCACGCAAAAGGTGGCCGACCTGATGGCGCGCGCCCCTGTCACGGTGCCGCCCCACCTGTCAGTGCAGGCGGCCGCGCAGACCATGGCGCGTGAACGGGTCTCGTCGCTGGGCGTGGTTGCCGAGGGCCGGTTCCTGGGCCTTGTCACGACACGCGACATGACAGCCAAGGTAGTGGCGCATGCCCTGCCCCCGGATACGCCCGTCCGCGCGATCATGACAGAAGATCCTTTGACCCTGACGCCGGCCTCGCTGGGGTCGGACATCCTGCATCTGATGCTGGAACGCTCGATCGGCCATCTGCCGGTGGTAGAGGACGGGCGATTGGTCGGCATGGTGACGCAGACCGACCTGACGCGGTTCCATGCCATCGGATCGGCGCAACTGGTGCGCGATGCGATGCAGGCCGATAGCGTCGCGGAACTGGCCGCTGTCACGGCCCGCATCCCGCGCCTGCTGATGCAACTGGTCGGCAGCCATACCGCACACGAGGTCACGACGCGGCTGATCACCGATGTGGCCGACACCGTCACCCGCCGCCTGATCGCGCTGGCCGAGGCGGGCCTTGGTCCCGCGCCGGTGCCGTATCTGTGGCTGGCCTGCGGCAGCCAAGGCCGGCAGGAACAGACCGGGGTCAGCGATCAGGACAACTGCCTGATGCTCGACGATGCCGCCACCGAGGCCGACATGGCGTATTTCGCCGGGCTGGCGCGGTTCGTGTCGGACGGTCTGGACGCCTGCGGTTACGTCTATTGTCCCGGCGACATGATGGCCACCAACCCGAAATGGTGCCAGCGCGTCGCGGTGTGGCGCGACTATTTCGCAGGCTGGATCGCCCGGCCCGACCCGATGGCGCAGATGCTGGCCAGCGTGATGTTCGACCTGCGCCCGATTGCCGGCGACCCGCGGCTGTTTCGCGGCCTGCAGGATGAAACCCTTGGACTGGCGGCCCGCAATTCGATCTTTGTCGCACACATGGTGTCCAACAGCCTGAAGCACACACCCCCTTTGGGTCTGATCCGGGGCTTTGCCACCATCCGGTCCGGCGAACACAAGAACACCATCGACCTGAAACACAACGGCGTCGTTCCCGTCACCGATCTGGGCCGCATCTATGCCCTGATCGGGCGCGCCGATGCGGTCAACACCCGCGCCCGTCTGGAGGCCGCCGAGGGGGCGGGCATCATCAGCCCGTCCGGTGCGCGGGACCTGATCGACGCCTACGACATGATCGCGACGACAAGGTTGGACCATCAGGCACGGCTGGTGCGGACCGGCGCGAAACCCGACAACTTCCTGCACCCATCCGACCTGTCGGATTTCGAACGCAGCCATCTGCGCGACGCCTTTGTGGTCGTGCGCACCATGCAATCCGCCGTGGGTCAGGCCCGCGGCGCCCGAACGTAAGGACACCTGCCCCGTGGTGCTGGAAATACTCGCCGCCGTGACTGCCGCCTTTGCCCTTGCAGGCATCGCGCTGGGGCTGCGCAAACTGACCCGCCAGCGTTTGCCGGGCTGGATCGTGCCCGCCGCCGCCGGTCTGGGCATGATCGGTTATGCGATCTGGTCGGAATATTCGTGGTATCCGCGCAGCCTTGCGGGCCTGCCGCCCGGCGTACAGGTCCTGCGCGCAGAGGCAGGCCCGTCAGGCCTGCGGCCATGGACACTGGCGGTGCCGGTGACGCTGCGCTTTCTGGCGCTGGACCTGCGGGCCAGCGCGCAACATCCGGCCAACCCGGCGCTGCGCATGGTACCGATGTACGGCTTTGCGCGCTGGCAGCCGGCGCAGGATTTCGCGATGGTGTTCGACTGCGCACAAGGTCGGCAGGTCATATTGCAGGATGGGATGGAAATTACGGCGGACGGCACGCTGGTCGGTGCCGAATGGGCGGCGGGCGAACAAGACCTGCTTGCCGCAGCGTGTGGGAAATAAACGCGAGGAGGTCATCTTGGCCGACAAGGCAACGACAGGCGCGGCATGGGTCACGGGCATGGGACATCGCCCCCGCGTGATGGTGGTCGAAGACGAGGACAACATCGCCCTCGCCTTGGAAATCGTGCTGGATGCCGAAGGGTTCGCGCATGAACGCATCGCCGACGGCACCGGCGCGCTGGACCGCATCCGCGCCGCGGCGCCCGATCTGGTTGTGCTGGACGTGATGCTGCCCGGCGTTTCCGGCCATGAAATCTGTCAGGGCATCCGGATGGATCCGGCGCTGGCTGCGATCAAGATCCTGATGATGTCGGCGCGGGTGTCGGGGATCGAACGGCGCAAGGGGCTGGCGATGGGGGCGGATGCCTACATCGCCAAGCCCTTCGATCTGGCGGAACTGCGCGGCACGCTGCGCGATCTGGTCGGGGGGACGGCGGCGTGACCGGACTGACCGCGCTTTCACTGCGGGTGCGGATTTTCCTGTTCTTTGCTGCGCTGGCGCTGGGGCTTTTGGTGGCGTTGGGGGCGGCGCTGTGGTTCGGGTACGCCCGGCTGGCCGATCCGGCGCTGCTGAATGCCTTTGTGCAGGTCGGGCTGCTGGCCGGTCTGGCCATTCTGGGTGGGCTGGCGTGGGTCTGGTCGCTGTTCGATGCGCATGTCGCCAAACCGATCGACATTCTGGCCGGCGCGCTGCGCGCCCGCGCCCACACCGATGCCGGCATCACGCTGGACGGTCAGATCGCGCGCTATCTGGGTGATCTGGCGCCCGCCG
>JBGSJU010000144.1:0-4007 GCA_041741655.1 Rhodobacterales bacterium | reverse complement strand
CCGAGGCGCCGGCGCAAAGCGGCGATCCCGTGACGCTGGCCGTGTTCACCTTGGCCTATGTGCTGGGCCGCAATTTCGGATCCGATCGGCGGCCCTGACCGTGCTCCGGTAGGTCGTCAACGCTGACCCCAGTGGAGCGCGGGCCAAGGGGCGCGACGCCCCAGTCAGCCAGCCTTGGTCAGCCAGCCCCAGTCAGCAATTCGGGCAGGTAATCGCCACGCTGCGCGTCGATGAACCCGCGCACCGTGGCGATGGCCGGCGTCACATCCAGATCCGTGCGGTGGATCAGGAACCAGTGCCGCTGGATCGGCAAGCCTTCGGCGCGGATGGTGGCCAGACGGCCACTGCGCAATTCCTCGGTCACGGTATGGTAGGATATCAGCGCAATCCCCAGCCCGGCCATCACCGCCTGCTTGATGGTTTCGTTCGATTCCATCTCGGTTGCGTCAAACGGTCGCCCCTCGCCAAAGCGATCCAGCCAGCGATTCGCCAGTATGCGCGTGCCGGATCCCGGTTCCCGCACCAGGAATGTCTGGGCCATGATGTCATCGGGGCGGATGGTGTCAGCCAGAACCAGCGGATGGTCGGGGGCGGCGATCAACACATGCGGATGTGCGCCGATGGGCAGGGATTCTACCGGCGGATCGCGCGGCGGCCGGCCCATGATCGCCAGATCGATGCCGCCATCCTGCAACGACTGGATCACGCTGTCGCGGTTGCCGATCCGCAACACGATCTCGATGTCCGGATAGGCACGACGCAACCGCGCCACCAATCCCGGTGCGAAATATTTCCCCGTCGAAACAACGCCCAACACGACGCTGCCGGCCAACCCGCGTTGCAGCGCCTCGATCCGGTGGATGGCCATGGTCAGCGCCTGCAGTGCCTTTTGATGCGCGCGCAGCAGCGCCTGCCCCTCTTCGGTCGGCGCAAAGGCCCCCGCCCTGCCGCGCCGCACCATCGCACAGCCGAAATTCGCCTCCAGCGTGCCCAACTGGCTGTGCACGGCGGGCGCGGTCAGGCCCAGTTCATCCGCCGCATGGGTAATCGACCCATGGCGGGCGACCGATTCCAGCGCGCGCAACTGCTTCAAGGTCAGGGCATTCAGCCGCTTCATTCAATTTTCCTGAACGGTTCGTCAAAAACTATAAATTCTCTAACAATTCCATTTGGCGAATATCAAGTGACTATCGACTCGAGGAGGGGAGGCCTTGATGACAAAGCACAGCCCGGTCGGGGCAATTCCCGGCGTTCCCGGACATCTGATCGCCCCGATGACCGCGTTGATGAAGGTGGCCTGCGACCTGTCACGCACCATCGCCCGCGGCCCGTTATCCGGCGCGCTAGGCGCGGAAATGGGCGACAATAGCGGCGGCGACCGCCAGAAGGCGCTGGATGTCATTGCCGACGACATGTTCGCGGCTGCCCTCGTTGGTACTGGCGTGCGCTTTTACGCCTCGGAGGAACGCGATAAAGCCGAAGTGATCGATGCCGACGGCACGCTGGCCTTGGCCATCGATCCACTGGACGGATCGTCGAACATCGACGTCAACGTGTCGATCGGCACGATCTTTTCGATTTTCCCCGCCGCCGACAGTGCCGAGGCCAGTTTCCTGCGGCCGGGTCGTGAACAGATCGCGGGCGGCTATGTGATCTATGGGCCGCAGACCGTGCTGGTCGTCACCTTCGGCGCGGGCGTGCATCAGGCGCTGCTGGACCCGACAACCGGGGATTGGGTCGCGCTGCACACAACGCCCGCCATCCCGCCGCAATCGAACGAATTCGCCATCAACGCCGCCAATTATCGCCACTGGCCCAAGGCGATCCGCGCCTATATCGACGACTGTCTGGCCGGCGAAACCGGGCCGCGGTCCAAGAATTTCAACATGCGCTGGGTTGCCAGCCTTGTCGCCGAAACCCATCGCATCCTGACCCGTGGCGGGGTGTTCCTGTATCCCGGCGATGCCCGCAAGGGCTATGAACGTGGCCGGCTGCGCATGGTTTACGAATGCGCCCCGATCGCCTTTGTCATCGAACAGGCCGGCGGCCAAGCCACCGATGGCAGCGAACGCATCCTGAGCCTGACGCCGCCATCGCTGCATGCCCGCACACCCTTCGTGTTCGGATCGAGCGAAAAGGTGGACCGCGTCACTGTCTACAACGACCTGCCCGAGCAGGAACTGAGCGCGCTGTTCGGGTCCCGTGGTCTTTTCCGTATCTGAGCCGTCCCGAGGACATCATGAGCAAGAAGCATCCCATCATTTCGGTCACCGGGTCATCCGGCGCCGGGACCACGACGGTCAAGACCACCTTCGACCAGATCTTCAAACGCGAAGGCGTGACGTCCGTGTCGATCGAAGGCGACGCCTTTCACCGGTTCGACCGCGCCGCGATGAAGGCCGAACTGACCGCGCACAAGGCCGCTGGCGAAGACAAGTTCAGCCATTTCAGCTATGAGGCGAACGAGCTTGAAAAGCTGCAGGATGTTTTCCGCAGCTATAGCCTGACCGGCAAGGGCGAGACGCGGCATTACGTGCATGACGCCCGCGAGTCCGAACATCACGGCGTACCGCCCGGTGAATTCACCCCGTGGAAGCCGTTTCCGGAAAAGTCCGACCTCTTGTTCTACGAAGGCCTGCATGGCGCCGTGGTGAACGACACGGTCAATCTGGCCGGACTGGCGGACCTGAAGATCGGCGTCGTGCCGGTCATCAATCTGGAATGGATCCAGAAGATCCATCGCGACAAGGCGTCCCGCGGCTATTCCACCGAAGCCGTCACTGACACCATCCTGCGCCGCATGCACGCCTATGTGCATTGCATCTGCCCGCAGTTCGTCGAGACGGACGTGAATTTCCAACGCGTGCCGGTGGTCGATACGTCGAACCCGTTCATCGCGCGCTGGATCCCCACGGCGGATGAAAGCCTGGTGGTGATCCGGTTCAAGAACCCGCGCGGCATCGATTTTCCGTATCTCACCTCGATGATCCACGGATCGTGGATGAGCCGGGCGAATTCCATCGTGATCCCTGGCGGCAAGATGGATCTGGCGATGCAACTGATCTTCACGCCGATGGTGGCGCGTCTGGTCCACGAATCCAAACGCGCCTGAGGAGACGGACATGACACTGCATTCCGATATTCGCGTCGATGACGTGCTTGAGGCCCGGATGGCCACCGCCATCCGCGTGCTGACCATGGACGCGGTCGAGGCCGCGAAATCCGGCCATCCCGGCGCGCCGATGGGGCTGGCCGATGTGGCGACCGTGCTGTTCAACCGCTTTATCCACATCGACCCCAGCGCGCCGAAATGGCCCGACCGCGACCGGTTCGTGATGAGCGCGGGCCACGGGTCGATGCTGGTCTATGCGATCCATCATTTGCTGGGCTATGCCGATATGGGGATCGACCAGATCAAGGCGTTCCGCCAATTGGGCAGCCGCACGGCAGGCCACCCGGAATATGGCCATGCGGACGGGATCGAGACGACGACCGGTCCGCTGGGTCAGGGCATCGCCACCGCCGTCGGCATGGCGCTGTCGGAACGGCTGGCCAATGCACGCTTCGGCGACGATCTGGTGGCGCATTATACCTACGTTCTGGCGGGGGACGGCTGCCTGATGGAAGGCATCAGTCACGAAGCCATCGATCTGGCCGGGCATCTGCAACTGGGTCGGCTGATCGTGATGTGGGATGACAACGGCATCACCATCGATGGTGGCACCACTCTGTCCACCTCCACCAGCCAGACTGCGCGGTTTGCCGCTGCCGGCTGGCATGTGCAGGCGGTCGATGGCCATGACCGCGACGCGGTCGCCGCCGCGATTGCCGCCGCACAGGCCGTAACTGACCGCCCGTCGCTGATCGCCTGCAAGACGGTGATCGGCAAGGGCGCACCCACCAAACAGGGCAGCCACGATGTGCATGGCGCCCCCTTGGGCGCGACCGAAATCGCAGCGGCGCGTGCCGGCATGGGCTGGGATCTGCCCGCTTTTGAAATCCCGGCG
>JBGSJU010000143.1:0-1710 GCA_041741655.1 Rhodobacterales bacterium | reverse complement strand
GCAGCGCGGCCAGACGCCGCTCCATCTCGGTGTCGGAAATCCCCGCAGGCCGTTTGGCCGGGTCGCCCAATGGCCCATGCGGACCGGCGGGCTTTGCGCCCGCGACCGGCTTCGGCACGACAACCTTCTTGCGCTTCGTCTCTACCACGACGTTCTTGGTCCGACCGTGGCTGAAGCTTTGCTTCACATTGCCCGGACGGGCGGCGCCAGCCGGAGGCGCGCCGCGCAGACCAAGGGATTTCTTGCCGTCGTTATCGTTCATAAGGTTCTTTCGTCCTTCAAGGCGGGCGTGCCGCCGTCATCCAGCCGCAGACCCTTCAATCTTGCGGCCTCCTCTACAACACGTCGCGCCAAACCGCCAGCGGCGAGGACGACATGTATGACAGTTTCACGATTGAACGCCTGACCCAGTTCGTCCGCCGTCAACCAGCCGATAAACCGCCCGCCTTCCGGGGTGGACAGTTTCGATTTTCCGCGCCCGGACCCGTCGCTGGCCTGGATCAGCACTTCGGCTTCGTCATTGCGCAGCCAGCCTTGCACCTTTTCAAAACCCGCCACCGCTTCGCCACCCTTGCGCGCCAGCGACAGCAGATCGATCACGCGACGCACCAGCAACGCCTCGACCTGATCGGGCAGATCAGGCGATACCGATACGGGCGCCTTGGCGGCGCGGGCGAACAGGTTCTTCTTGACCGCCGTCTGCAAGGCGGTGCGCGACGCCGACACCCAGATGCCGCGTCCGGGCAGTTTTTCGGCCAGGTCCGGCACGATCTGCGCCTCGGGGCCGACGACGAAACGGATCAGGCCATATTTCGGCTGAACCTCGCCCGTGGCGATGCATTTCCGTTCCGGCCCGTCCTCCCGGTGCTTTTCCGTTCCGCCTCTGCTCATGCTGCTGTGACGCGGGGCTTACGCCTCGGCGTCCTCCTCCTCGGCATCGTCTTCGACGTCAACATCCTGGCCTTCGGTCGGATCGACCCAGCCCAGCATGACGCGCGCGGTCATGATCATGTTCTGCGCTTCGGACAGATCGACGTCGAATTTCTCCAGCAGGCCCTCGTCCTTGTGGCGTTCGCCGTTCACCGTGGTCCAGCCGCCGGCCAGTTCCCAATCCGCGCAGGTGGCGAATTCTTCCAGCGTTTTCACCCCGTCTTCGGCCAGCACCACCAGCATCTGCGGCGTCAGGCCTTCGAATTCGATCAGGCTGTCCTCGACGCCCAGTTCGCGGGCGCGGTCCAGCGCCGCCTTCGCCTGCGCTTCCAGATTGTCGCGGGCACGGGCCTGCAATTCGGTCGCGGTGCCTTCGTCTACACCGTCGATCACCAGCAATTCGTCCAGATCGACGTAAGCCACTTCTTCCAGATTGGTGAACCCTTCGGACACCAGAAGCTGGGCAAAGAATTCGTCCACATCGAGGGCTTCCATGAACAGCTTGGTGCGGCCTTCGAATTCCTTCTGGCGGCGTTCGCTTTCCTGACTTTCGGTCATGATGTCGATGTTCAGGCCGGTCAGCTGCGATGCCAGCCGCACGTTCTGGCCGCGCCGTCCGATGGCCAGCGACAACTGTTCATCCGGCACCACCACCTCGATGCGCTCGGCCTCGTCATCCAGCACCACCTTGGACACTTCAGCAGGTTGCAGCGCGTTCACAAGGAAGGTCGGCATGTCCTGATTCCACGGAATGATGTCGATCTTTTCGCCCTGCAATTC
>JBGSJU010000142.1:0-10442 GCA_041741655.1 Rhodobacterales bacterium | reverse complement strand
CATCACCGCCTTTGCCGCCACCCGCCGCGCCACGGCGCCCTGGGTCTGGCCCAACACCTGACGCCGCCACGCGGGCGGCGCCGGACAAACCGGGGATCAACCCCAAACCAAGAGGGAGACGACCATGAAACACTTCAGACTGACCAGCCTGACCCTTGTTGCCGCATTGATGGCCACCACCGCCATGGCGCAGGAAAAACTGACCGCCGTGCACGCGTTCTCGCCCAACCTGATCTACACCAAAAGCTTTCTGGAATTCGTCGCCAAGGTGAACGAAGCCGGCAAGGGTGTGATCGAGATCGAGGTGCGCGGCGGCCCCGAGGCGATCCCGACCCCGCAGCAACCCGACGCGGTGCGCGACGGCATCGTGGACATGGTCCATACCCCGGGCAGCTTTTACGCCGGAGCCCTGCCGGAAAAGGACGCGCTGGTGGGATCGAACATCACGGCGGTCGAGGCGCGCGCCAATGGCGGCATCGACCTGATCGACGCGATCCATCAGGAAAAGATGGGCGTCAAATACCTCGGCTGGTTCGACAGCGGCGTGTCCTACAACCTGTGGATGGTCAATGAACCCAAGTTCAAGGAAAACGGCGATCTGGACCTGGCCGATGTGAAACTGCGCGGCAACGCCGTCTATAACGCCTTCTTCACCAATTATCTGGGCGCGCAGGTGATCGACCTGCCCACCGGCGAAGTCTATGGCGCGCTGGAAAAGGGCGTGGTCAACGCGACCGGCTGGACCCAGATCGGCCTGATCGACCTGAAATGGAACGAATTCGTCAAGTATCGCGTCGCGCCGTCGTTCTTTTCCACCGACATCGGCGTGATCGTGAACCTGGAAAAGTGGAACAGCCTGTCGGATGCCGCGAAAAAGATCCTGACCGAACAGGCCATCGCGCATGAAGCCGCTAGCGTCATGGCGCAGACCGCGCGGCGCGATGACGAATTCGCCCGCCTCGATGCCGCCGGGATGACCGAAGTGTCGCTGCAGGGCGACGCCGCCGCCCGTTATCTGGCCGCCGCCCGCGAGGAAACCTTCAAGCGGATGCGCGAGCAGATGGAAAAGCACCCGATGGGTCTGAAGAACTACGACACACTGATCGCCAAGTTCTACGATTTGGCCAAGACGCAATAATCGCCTGACCCACATGCGGGCGGCGCCATCCGGTGCCGCCCGTTTCATGCCCCGAAAACAGGACCGCCATGCAGATGATCACACGAATTTACGACCGGCTGGTGGATGCCATGGCGCTCGTCTCGGCGGCGCTGCTGGTCTGGCTGATGGTAGCGGTGGTCGCGTCGGTCATAATGCGCAACGCCGGGCTGCAACCCTTTGCCTGGCTGTTCACGTCCACGGAATATTCCATGCTCTATATCACCATGCTGGGCGCGCCCTGGCTGGTCCGCAAGCGCGGGCATGTGCATATCGAACTGGTCACCGCCGCCCTGCCCGATCCCGCGCGCATCCTGCTTAGCCGTCTGGTGGCGGCCGCCTGCGTGGCAATCTGTCTGTATCTGGGCTGGAAAGGCTATCAGCTGGTGCAGACCAACCTTGCACGCGGGGATTTCGACGTGCGGTCCTATTATTTCCCACGCTGGATCCTGACCATTGCCTTTCCGATCAGTTTCGGCCTGATGGCCATCGAGTTCGCGCGTTTCGTGTTCGGCCGCGAGGTCATGCACTCGGGCGAGGCGGGGATCCACGAATGATGTGGTATGAATCCCTGGCGCTGCTGTTGGGCGCGATCCTGGCCATGATGGCTGTGGGCATGCCGGTGGCGCTGGCCTTTCTGGCGGCGAACATTCTGGGCGCCTGGATTTTCATGGGCGGCGAGCGCGGTGTCACGCAGATGCTGAACAACGGCCTGGGCGCGCTGACGTCCTATGCGCTGGTGCCGATCCCGCTGTTCCTGCTGATGGGCGAGATCTTCTTTCACACCGGCCTTGGCGCGCGCATGTTCAATGCCATCGACCGGCTGCTGGGGCGCATCCCTGGGCGGCTGAGTTACGTCACCGTGCTGGGCGGCACCGGGTTTGCCACGATGTCGGGATCGTCGATGGGAGCGACCGCGCTTTTGGGGTCACTCTTGGTGCCCGAAATGAACAATCGCGGCTACAAGAAACACATGTCCATCGGCCCGATCCTTGGCACCGGGGGGCTGGCGATCATCATCCCGCCCTCGGCGCTGGCGGTTCTGCTGGCGACCATGGCCAAGATCGACATATCCGCGCTGTTGATGGCGGGGGTGATCCCCGGTCTGGTGCTGGCGTGCTTCTACATCGTCACGATCTGGGTCCAGACAAAGATCGACCCAGACGCCGCGCCCGCCTACGAGGTCGAGGAAATCCCGCTGTCCGAAAAGCTGCTGCTGGTGGTGCGCGACGTGGTGCCGCTGGTCGGTGTGATGGCGCTGATCGTGGTGATGATGCTGTTTGGCATCGCCACCCCGTCCGAGGCCGCGGCATTTGGCGCGGTGGGCGCGATCCTGGTCGCCGCCGCCTTTCGCTGTCTGACGTGGGGGGCGATGCGCAAATCCATCGAAGGTGCGCTGAAGGTGACGCTGATGGCCTATCTGATCGTGTTTGGATCGGCCACCTTCAGCCAGATCCTGGCGTTTTCCGGCGCGTCCGGCGGGTTGATCACCTGGGCCACCGGTTTCGATCTGGCGCCCATCGTGATGCTGCTCGCGATGTTCGCGGTACTGCTGGTGCTGGGAATGTTCATGGAACAGATTTCCATGATGCTGCTGACGGTGCCGGTGTTCTTTCCGTTGGCGGAATCACTGGGCTTCGATCTGGTCTGGTTCGGCCTGATCGTGCTGTTGGGGCTGGAGATCGGCTTTACCACGCCGCCCTTCGGGCTGTTGCTGTTCGTGATGAAGGGCGTGGCCCCGCCTGAGACCACGATGCGCGACATCTACATGGCGGCGATGCCTTATATCGGCTGCACCCTGCTGCTTGTGGCGGTGCTGATCGCCTATCCGCCCTTGGCCCTGTGGTTGCCGGGGCTGTAACGCCGCGCCGTGCACGGGTTGGGCCGGTTTCCGCCGGCCCACGCCAGAGATCGTGGCGACACTGATCCGCAGCAACTTCGGGCCGCGTGCCCCGTCGCATCCTTATGCTCTTGGCCAAGTCCGGCCTTTGGAAGGATACGACGATGAAAACCTTTACCTCCCTGCTTGCGACCGCTGCCGTGCTGACCAGCCTTGGCTTTGTCGCCCCCGCGATCTCGCAGACCGCGACCCAGAAGGTCATGCTGACGGCTGTCGATGCCACCACATTGACCACCGGCTGGCGCGCCACCAAGATCATCGGCAGCACGGTGCATGATGACGCAGGCACCGAAATCGGCACGCTGGACGACATGATCATCACCGACGCCGGCACCGTGCCGTATGCCGTGATTTCGGTTGGCGGATTTCTGGGCATGGGCACGCACAGCGTTGTCGTTGCCGCCGCCGCGCTGGAAATGATGGACACCAAGCTGACGCTGCATGGTGCCACCAAGGACAGCCTGAAGGCCCTGCCCGCCTTCGCGTTCGGTTCCTGACACCCACCGGTCGGGGCCGCGTCCTGCAGCCCCGACCGCCACTTCCGCCTGTTCGCCGGCCATCGGCCTATGGCATGTCCATCATCGGCGCGTTCATCATTTCCACCGGCACCACATCGGTGGAAATCAACACGACCGGCTTGTCGGTCTTGTTCTCCCACCAATGGGCATGGCCGGGCCCGAACTCCGGCGTCGATTCGCCCGCCTTGTGCAGGATCGGCACATTGCAGAACGCCGAATGTTCGATGATCTCGCCGGACTGGATCAACACGATCGACGGACGGTCGCTATGTTCATGCGTGGGCACCACGCCCCCCACTGCAACCGTCAGGCGGCGCATCCGCAGATGGAAACTGCCCATGCCGCGCCACCCGGTCAGCACGACTTCGTGCAGGATCGGGCGATCCACGCCGATATCAGGGGCATTTTCGATCTGGCGTGGTGCGGTCAGCACCTGATCCGCCGGGCATTCCCCGGCAACGCCGGTCGAGGCGATCAGGCCAAGGCCGAAGCCCAGTCCCAGCACCGCGGCGCTTGTCCACGTCGTCACAGTCATCACAACTTCCTTTTGCTGAGTCGCCGGGTGATGGCGGCAAGACAACTTTCGCGCGCGGCGAGTGCCCGGGCCATACGGCGTGACACTTTGAATTCCATAGGCTTGGGCTATGCTGGTTTTGCGTGAGGCGCCGGGCATTCCGCACTAGTCTGGTTGCAAAGAGGAGGGCCGTCTTTGGATTACGTTCCCGAAGATGCCGCCCGCCGGGCGCTGCGGATGGCGGCGCCGATCGGTGAGCGGCTGGCGGTGATTGCCGATGATTTCAGGGGCCGTCTGGCGCCCTACTCCGCGGCGCTGGATCTGTTGGTGAACCGGCTGCGGGCCAGCGATGCGCTGGCCGGGGCGCCCGCCGTCGGTGCGATATTCCCGGATTTCATGCTGCCGGAAACCAATGGCCGGCTGTGGCATCTGGCGGCCGCTCTGGACCGCGGGCCCATGGTGCTGTCGTTTCATCGCGGCAACTGGTGCGATTTCTGCCATCTGAACATGACGGTGCTGGCCGAAATCGCGCCCCGTCTGGCGGCCATGGACGTCGGGGTCGCTGCTATCACGCCGCAAAACGCCGCCGAAGCCGGCAATCTGGCCCGCCATGCACAAGCCGGCTATCCGGTGCTGTGCGACGTGGGGCTAGGCGTGTCGACGGCGCTGGGACTTTGCTATGTCGTGGACGCCGATTTGCGCCGGGAACTGACCTTGCTGGATGTCGATCTGGACGACGCCAATCTGGGCCATGGTGCGTTCCTGCCGGTCACCGCGACCTTCGTGCTGGACCGCGACGGGCGCGTGACCGCGCGGCATGTCGATCCCGATCCGCGGCTGCGCATGGATGACGCGACGATCCTTCAGGCGGCGGCTGCGGTCCAGTTGGCCGCGCGCAGCTGAATCAGGAACAGGTTCAACGCAGGTCCGCGCTGACGCCCGCTGACGGTGGTGGCGACCATGTCGAAACTGCAATCCGGCCCGTCCAGCACGCGGCGCACCAGCGGCGGGCGCAGGGGGCAGACCAGCGGCAAACAGGCAACAGAGGCGCTGGAGGCCAGATAGGACATCAGGTCGTCGTCGCGGGCGAATTCCAGCGCCGGACGCAACGCGATGTCCGCCTGCTGCAACTGGTCGCGCAGTTGCGCCGACACCCCGCAATCGGGCCGGTGCAACAGGTTGCTGCCCTGCAGGTCATGCATCGCGATGCGATCCTTGCGGGCCAGCGGGTGATCCTCGCGCAATACCAGCGTGTAGAGACAGCGAAACAGCGACCAGTGTTCGAACCGCACCCAATCCTCGTCAGGTTTCGGCCCCAGCAGGATTTCGATCTTGCCTTCCTTCAGGTCGCTTTCCAGATCGCACTGCCGCCCTCGGTGCACCCGGAAATCGAACTCGGGAAAGGCCTTGGCCAGTTCCAGCAGATGCCGCACGAAAGGTTCCAGCGGGATGCCGTCGCGCAACCCCAGATGCAGGCTGACAACCGTGGAACTGCGGATCGCCTTGGCCAGCCGGACCGCCTGATCGGCATTTTCGATGCAGACCTGCATCAGGGGCAGCATCCGATGGCCCAGATCGGTCAGATGGGTCAGGTTGCGTTCGCGGCGGAACAGGTCGCCGCCCAATTCCGCCTCCAGCAGGCGGATCGCCCGGGTCAACGACGGCTGCGTGACATTGCAGCGCGTCGCGGCGCGGGTAAAGTTCAGGTCGCGAGCCGCCGCCAGAAAATAGCGTATCTGCTGAATTTCCAAGGGTTTCCCCTCCAATCTCTCGAAGCGTTCAATCGGCCCCCCGATTCGATACGGGGCCGCGATGGCATCGACAGCACCGCTGGCCGTGATGTGAGATGAGCATGGCACAGGGCGGCGTCACAGGCGATGAAATATCCCGTCCTGCCGGCACTGGCCCTGTGCGACGGCATAAACTTCGCCGCTGGCCAGTCGATTGACGACGCCGTTCCAAAGAATTCAATCCGGGCGACCCCGCCCGGGCCACCTGCACGCGATTGCGTCAGCGTTTGTCCTGCGCGGTGTAAAGCCCCGCGATGCGCCAGCCGTCGGGTTCCTTCTGGCAGATCACCTCGACCAGCCAGCGCAGGCGCGACGGATCGGCGGCATTGCCCAGCACCAGAACCAGCGGAATGTGGAACACCGCCGTATCGGCATCCAGCAAGATGACCTGCGACGCGGCATAATCAGGCTCGACGCGCCAGACCTCGGAGGTCTGGAAACTGGCCATCCGGTCCAGCATCGCATCGCGGCCCCAGACCGGACGGCCATCGGAAATCCACAGGAAATCGGCACGATCCGACAACAGACGTCGTACGCCGTCGATGTCATGGCGGTTCTGCGCGGTGACAAAGGCATCATAGAGCGCGCGGATGTCCTGCTGCGGGTCTGCCGCAACAGGCGTGGCAAAGGCCAGCGGCAACAACAGGGCCAACAGGTTCGGGTTCATTGCGCCACCTCCGGGCTGTGATCCGGTTTTGCGATATCGTGCAGGATCAGGCCTTCGTCCGGGTGATGCGCGTCGTGCCATGGCTCGCGGGCCAGCGTTTCGCGCATGTCAGCAAGGCCGGCCTGCCAGCGCAGTGTGATGCCGGTCTGGGAAAAATCGATGTCCTTGGTGTGATCCTCGTTCTTCAGCCGTGGGGCCAGCAGGCGCACCACATGCATCTGCGTCTTGCAGCCATAGGAAGCAAGGTCCTGCACCTCGTTCGACGCGCGTGCCTCAGGGGGCAGCTTGTCAACCAAGGTCGCGATGATGTGCCGCATCCGGTGCAGTTGGCGTTGCCGCTTGATCTGGCTGACGGCGCGGCTGGCGTATTGCAGGTCCTTTTCGCGATTCGCCACATCCCAGATGCTGGTCGGTTCATCGCCCTGCCGCCGCCACAGGTGTACGGCGAACACGATGCCGGACCGGCGCGGCGCATCGTCGAACACCACCTCGACCGGCGTGTTCGACAGGATGCCGCCGTCCCAGAACAGTTCGCCGTCGATCCGCACCGCCGGAAAGGCCGGCGGCAAGGCGCCCGACGCCATGATGTGCCGGATCGTCAGGTCGTCCTCGCGGCTGTCGAAATAACGCATCGCGCCCGTCGAGACATTGGCCGCGCCCAGCGTTAGACGCGGGCCATCGCGGCCCAAGAGATCGGGGTCGATCAGGTCGGCCAGCGTCTTTTGCAGCGGCGCGGTGCTGTAATAGCCCGCGTCATCGGCCCCCAAGGGCATCTTCGGCCCCAGAAAGGCCGCCGGGTTCGGTTTGAAAAATCCCGGCAGACCCGAGGTGATGGCATTCATCGCCGCAAAAGTGCCACCCAGAAATGGCAGAGACGCCATGGCGGTCACGGGGGTCGGATGGCGCACCCGGGCCCAGAATTCCTTCAGCCGGTCCAGCCGGTGTTCCGGGCGGTTGCCCGCAATGATCCCGGCGTTGATGGCCCCGATCGAGGTGCCGATGATCCAGTCGGGTTCGATGCCGGCCTCGTGCAGCGCCTGATAGACGCCGGCCTGATAGGCCCCCAGCGCGCCACCCCCCTGAAACACCAAGGTAATCTGGCCCAGACCGGCCAGAGGGCCAGACGCGGGCGTTGTCGTGACGGATTTTTCGGGTGTCATGATCGGGTTCCTAATGGGCTGTCCAGCCGCCATCGACCGGCAACGCGGTGCCGGTGATGGACGCCGCCGCGTCAGATGCCAGAAACGCGGTCAGTGCGCCGATTTCTGCGACGGTTGCGAATTTCTTGTTGGGTTGGCTCGCCAGCAGCACGTCCCGGATTACCGCCTCGCGCGCGATGCCGTGCGCCTTGGCCTGCGCATCGATCTGCGCCTCGACCAGCGGGGTCAGCACGTAGCCCGGGCAGATGGCGTTGGCGGTGATGTTCTCCTCGGCGGTTTCCAGCGCAGTCACCTTGGTCAGCCCGAGCACGGCGTGTTTCGGCGCGACATAGGCCGATTTGAACGGCGAACCGACCAGACCATGCGCCGAGGCGATGTTGATGATCCGCCCGCGCACCAGCCTGCGCATCATCGGCAAGGCAAGCCGCGTTGTGTGAAACACCGAGCTTTGGTTCAGGGCGATGATCAGATCGTATTTCTCCGGCGGAAATTCGGCCAAGGGCGCGACATGCTGGATGCCGGCGTTGTTGACAAGAATATCCAGCCGGCCAAACGCAGCCTCGGCCCCGGCCATCAGATCGGCAACCGCGGCGGCGCGCGAAAGGTCGGCGTGCAGATACAACGCCCGATCCCCGAACTGCGCCGCGATGGCGTTGCCGTCAGCTGCCGTTTCGATGCCGTTCAGGATGACCCGCGCGCCCTGTGCGACCAGCACCTGCGCAATGCCAAGGCCGATCCCGCTGGTGGACCCGGTGATCAGCGCCACGCGGTCTGCCAAGGGTAAATCCATGCTCTTTCCTTTCAACTTTCACATCATACTGGCCCAGCACACCGGGTAGCCGGCTCATGCCCGCCCCGATCGGGACCGCGCCGGACTGGCCGCCTGCCGCACCGGACCCGCATGGACCCCGCGCGACGGACCATCTCCACCGCACCGCCATGCCGGACGTCCGGCCCGGCGGATCATCCCGCCGCATCCCCTGCGAAACTGACATCGAATGCACCCGAGCGGTTGCATCGGTTTGATAGCCGGCCTGCATGATCCGGTGCAGGAAACCGCTGGCGCCCTGACCGACGTTAGTGCGCGACCGCCTGCGGCACGGTCTTGTCGGCCTGACAGCCAGATCCGGGGCGCCGCTCGAAGGGCGGCCCATCTGCGCGGCTTCCGGCCCCCGGGTTCTGTCAACCGCATTCCGACACCGATGGGCATGTCCTGCCCACAACCGAAAATGGAGACGAAGATGCAAGATGACAAATTTCGCAAGACACCCGTCGCGGCCGATCTGGAGTCGCTCGCGGCACAGCTTTCGTCGCTGCGCGATGACATGATGACGCTGACCCAGTCGGTCGCCACGATTGCCGAGCGTCGCGGGCGCCGCATGGCCTCTGACATCACCGATGGCGTCGGCGAGGCGATGCAATATGTCGAACGCAAGGGCAAGTCCACCGAAGCCGAACTGGAAAAGTCCATCGCCGCGCATCCCTATGTGGCCTTGGGTCTGGCAGCCGCCACCGGGCTGTTGATCGGCATGATGTCGCGGCGGTGATCTTGGGCCTATTCCCATCCGGATCCGGGCTGGCCCGTGCGACCTCAAAGGTCGCGCGGGTGATGTTGGGCCGGGGGCTGCGCCTGTTCGCTGCCGGTCTGATCGGGATCACGGGGGCCGGATTTGTCATTCAGGCCGGCTATGCCACCCTGCGTCTGGCGTTCGGCCCCGAACTGGTGGCGTTGCTGACTGGTCTTGTGCTTCTGGGTCTGGCCGCGGTCTGGGTCTAGGTTTTGGGGGTCTTGTTGATTGGTGACGATGATGGCTTCGCCGACGGGGGCCCATTGGGCTATGACTTGTTCGACTTCGTCGGGGGTTTCGGTGATGCGTAGGGAGAGGCCGAGGTCGTTGAACTCGCGTTTGATGTGGGGGAGGGCGGGGTAGCGGCGGCCGTCGGGGAGGCGGGGGAGATCTGGATGATCGTCGGACGGGAGCCAGCGGGACTGGTAAAGACGGTCTACGGCTGAGATGAGAGACATGGGATGAGCTCCGAGAGAGTTGGGTTGCACCCTTAGTCTTTGGGAGTGTAGCAGTAAATCGCCATGGCGCGAAGATGGAAAATGCGAAAATCTTGGCGGCTTGGGTTAGGATTGGGGGCGAGATGTCTAAAACGGCTATGGATAAATTGCGGGCGTTGTTGCAGCACGGGCATGCTTCGCGGAGGGCGAAATCGCATGATGCCGCGGCGAACGGTGAGGCGGGTGGTGGTGGGGATGGGGGGCATGTGAGTTTGCCGGCGCAGGAGAACCCGCTGATTTGCCGGCGGCCGCCGGAGATGATCTCGACGACGGCGGGCTTGCAGGAGTTTTTGGAGCATGCGCGGGCGGTGGGGAGTGTGGCTTATGACAGTGAGTTTATTGGGGAGCTGACGTATCGGCCGGTGCTGTGTTTGGTGCAGCTGGCGACGCACGAGCGGGTGGCACTGGTGGATACCATTGTGGGGGAGGGGCTGGACCTGACGCCGCTGTGGGAGTTACTGGCGGACGCTTCGGTGGAGAAGGTGGTGCACGCGGGGGAGCAGGATTTGGAGCCGGTGGTGCGGCTGCTGGGGCGGGGGCCGGCGAATGTGCTGGATGTGCAGGTGGCGGCGGGATTTTGTGGGTATGGGTATCCGCTGAGTTTGGCGAAGCTGGTGGGGGCGACGACGGGGGTGGCGCTGGCGAAGGGGCATACGTTTACGAACTGGCAGG
>JBGSJU010000141.1:0-2653 GCA_041741655.1 Rhodobacterales bacterium | reverse complement strand
ATCGCCAAGACGCCCGCGCCTGTGCGGCGCATCTGGCCGCAGGACCGGCGCGGGGGCGGGATGTGGTGGCCGCAACCGGTGTCGGGCGCGCGACGCGGATCATGGCGGACAACCACTATGGCTGGTTCATCCGTATCCGGCCCGGGGTCTATGGCCTGACCGACCAAGGACTGGCCGCGCTCGACCTGTCATGAAGATTTTGCAAAGCGGCCTGTTGACAGCCGCGCGCGCTTTGCCTACCTGACCGTTAGCACTCGACAGGTTCGAGTGACAACAGCCCTGCCGCCCCGGTCAGACCGGGGATGACCGCGGGGCTGGCATTGAAACTTTGAGTCAAGGAGCCTCGAAGATGGCATTCAAACCGCTGCATGACCGCGTTCTGGTCCGTCGCATCGAAGGCGAAGAAAAGACCAAGGGCGGTCTGATCATCCCCGATAGCGCAAAAGAAAAGCCCGCAGAGGGCATCGTCGTATCCGTTGGCGCCGGCGCGCGTGACGAAGACGGCAAGCGCGTCAAGATGGACGTGAAAGAAGGCGATCGCATCCTGTTCGGCAAATGGTCCGGCACCGAAGTGACCGTGGACGGCAAGGAAATGCTGATCATGAAGGAAAGCGACATCATGGGGATCATCGAGTGATCGGCAAACGCCGCACACTCTGACCTCAAGTCGCTGTTTAGCAACCCAAATTCAGGAGACTGCACATGGCAGCCAAAGACGTTAAGTTCAATACCGACGCCCGCAACCGCATGCTGAAGGGTGTCAACATCCTCGCCGATGCCGTGAAGGTGACGCTGGGCCCGAAAGGCCGCAACGTGGTCATCGACAAGTCGTTCGGTTCGCCCCGCATCACCAAGGACGGCGTCACCGTCGCCAAGGAAATCGAACTGGAAGACAAGTTCGAGAACATGGGCGCGCAGATGGTGAAGGAAGTCGCTTCCCGCACCAATGACGAAGCGGGCGACGGCACCACCACCGCGACCGTGCTGGCGCAAGCCATCATCAAGGAAGGCATGAAGGCGGTCGCCGCCGGCATGAACCCGATGGACCTGAAGCGCGGCATCGACATGGCCACGCTGAAAGTCGTCGAAGCGATCAAGGCCGCGTCGCGCCCTGTGCAGGACTCGGACGAAGTGGCGCAAGTTGGCACCATTTCCGCCAACGGCGAAGCCCAGATCGGTCGCTTCATCGCTGACGCGATGCAGAAGGTCGGCAACGAGGGTGTCATCACCGTCGAAGAAAACAAGGGCATGGACACCGAAGTGGATGTCGTCGAAGGCATGCAGTTCGACCGGGGCTACCTGTCGCCCTACTTCGTCACCAACGCCGACAAGATGATCGTGGAACTGGAGGACGTTCTGGTCCTGATCCACGAAAAGAAACTGTCCTCGCTGCAGCCGATGGTCCCGTTGCTGGAAGCCGTGATCCAGTCGCAGAAGCCGCTGCTGATCATCGCCGAAGACGTCGAGGGCGAAGCCCTGGCGACGCTGGTGGTGAACAAGCTGCGCGGTGGGCTGAAGATCGCCGCCGTCAAGGCGCCGGGCTTTGGTGATCGCCGCAAGGCCATGCTGCAGGACATCGCCATCCTGACCGCCGGTCAGGTCATCAGCGAAGATCTGGGCATGAAGCTGGAAAATGTCACGATGGACATGCTGGGCCGTGCCAAGAAAATCTCGATCAACAAGGACAACACCACCATCGTCGATGGCGCCGGTGACAAGGCCGAGATCGAGGCCCGCGTGGCGCAGATCCGCCAGCAGATCGAAGAAACCTCGTCGGATTACGACCGCGAGAAACTGCAGGAACGTGTGGCCAAGCTGGCGGGCGGCGTTGCCGTCATCAAGGTTGGTGGCATGACCGAAATCGAGGTGAAAGAGCGCAAGGATCGCGTCGATGACGCGCTGAACGCCACCCGCGCCGCGGTGCAGGAAGGTGTCGTGGTTGGCGGCGGTGTCGCGCTGGTGCAGGCCGGCAAGGTGCTGATCGGCCTGGAAGGGGCGAACCCCGACCAGACCAACGGCATCAACATCGTGCGTCGCGCGTTGGAAGCTCCGATGCGCCAGATCGCCGAAAATGCCGGTGTCGATGGTGCGGTCGTGGCCGGCAAGGTCCGCGAATCGAACGACAAGACCTTTGGCTTCAACGCGCAGACCGAAGAATATGGCGACATGTTCAAGTTCGGCGTGATCGACCCCGCCAAGGTCGTGCGCACTGCGCTGGAAGATGCGGCCTCGGTCGCCGGTCTGCTGATCACCACCGAAGCGATGGTGGCCGATCGTCCGAAGAAGGACGAAGGCCAAGCCGGCGGCGGCATGGGCGGCATGGGCGGCATGGACATGATGTGATCCGCTAACCCGGATCACCATTCGCAAAGGGGCGCCTGCGGGCGCCCCTTTTTCGTTGCCGGGGCAGGGTGCGGGGCCTTGTGGCGGCGCGCGGGATTGCAGATGGTCGCGCCATGCGCCTGTTGCTGCTGACCTTGCTGACCATGGTGGCCTTTGCCGCCAATTCGGTGCTGAACCGCGGTGCGGTTGCGGCCGGCCACGCCAGTGCTGCCGATTTTGCGGCGATCCGGCTGCTGGCCGGGGCGGCGATGCTGATGGCATTGATGGTACAGAAAGACGGCGACAACGCCCAAAAGATGCGAAAAGGGCG
>JBGSJU010000140.1:0-2651 GCA_041741655.1 Rhodobacterales bacterium | reverse complement strand
GGCCCGTCGCGTCCATCAGATGGCGCGCGATGCAACGCGTGGCGTTGCCGCAGGCCGCGCTGGCCGAGCCATCGGCATTCAGGAATTCCAGATGCGCATCGGCGTTTTCACCGGGATGGATCACCGCCAGCTGGTCAAACCCGATGCCGCGATGCCGGTCCGCCAGCGCCATGACCAGTGCGGGCGGCAAGGCGACCGCATGCTGGCGTGCATCGACAATGACAAAATCATTGCCCATCCCGTGCATCTTCATGAAGGCCAGCGCCATCGCCCCGCATCCCCTGACATCCCGAGGCGTCGGTATAGCCGCGCCCCGGTCCGGAATCCAGCACGGTTGCAACTGTCACGATTTTCGGGGTTGACCCTGTTACGGCATATTCATAATGAGCAGCCCGTGGGGCCGTTAGCTCAGTTGGTAGAGCAAGTGATTTTTAATCACTGGGTCGCAGGTTCGAATCCCGCACGGCTCACCATTTCCGCCGTTTTACGATGCTGCCGAGGCGCTAACGCTTCGTGTCGTCATGAGGTCAGAACAGGAAACTGTCCTGCAAGATCATGGCGTCCAACGGCGTCGCTGTATCGGACACGATTCGCAATGTGTGGCCCGCAAAGCTGATATCGGCCCCCGTGGCCCGCGTGCTGATCTGCAGGGCCGCCGGCGCATAGATCATGCCCCAGCGCCACACGTCGATCCGGTCCTGGCCGGGTTGAAAATCGTCGATCTGGTCGCGTTCGTAGTCGGTGTCCATGATAAAGATATCCTTTCCTGCCCCGCCAATCAGACGATCCCGCCCCGCCCATCAGGATGTCCGCACCATCGCCGCCCGACAGCGTGTCATTGCCGGCGCCAGCCCAGATCAGATCGTCACGCGGACTGCTGGTGAACGCCTCGGGTCCCGGCGCCACCGGCACGGATAGCTGCGTCAGCCCGTGTTGCCCGGACCCGGCCACAAAGATCTGCACGTCCGTCGCGCTCGTCGCCGTGGTCAGCGCAATGACATTGGCAGGGGTCTGCCCGGTCACCTGCGCCATGGCCTGAAGATGCAACAGGCGTCCGTCCGGCGTGATCTCGAACAGGCTGACCCCGTCATCCGCGCCGCAGGCCACGACAAAGCCGCGCTGGCCGATGGCGAATGCGGCCACATCGGTCACCTGCGCCAACCGTGTTGTCAGATCATCGATGCGATGAACCGCCACGAACATCACCCCCATCGGATTGACCCGCACCAAGGTCAGGCTGCTGGACAGGGTTGCCGCGACGACTGCAAAGTCCCGCCCAGCGGCCGAGACCGCCGCCAACGCCGACAAGCCCGATGCCCAAAGCCCCTCTTTCACGCCGATCGCATCGATCAGGTCCAGCGACGTGCCATCGGCGCGCCAGGCGAATGTGGACAGGGCTCCGTCCCCCAGCGCGGCGTTCAGAAGAAACTGACCCGCCCCCTGCCCCACGGTGATCACGTCCGCACTGTCGGACAGGGCGGCCTTTGGCGTGTCCTGCACGGTCTGAACCCGAAGGGCCGGTGTGCCGGCGGCCAGTTCAAAAACCTGCAACCCCGGCCCCGTGTTTCCCCCGGCGATCACCGAAGGGCCGGCATGGGTGACAACCGGCGCCACCTGCCCAATGACAGTGCCGCCCAGACCCAGCATCCGAAATGCCGCCGAAAGCCGGCGATCCCCGCCGATATACAGGGTTTCAACCTGCGTGCTGGTGGTTTCGGTGACGATCAGACGCGGCTGACCGGCCATGTCGATCCAGCCAATATCTTCCAGCAGAAAGGATGATCCCCGACCGAGCGACGCCCATGATCCCAGAACCGTCGCGGCACCGCCATCGGTCGCCGCAAAGCCGGCGATGCCGCCATAATCGCGCGATCCCGCATAAACCCAGGTGCCGTCCGGCAGGGTGACCGTTTCAAGGGTTTCGATCACGGTCAAATGCACCCAGCCGGGGTTGGTGAAATTCATGCGATGCAGCATTTGCGGCATGGACAGCCTCCGTTTGACCGCAAGCTGCGCGCTGTCGCCGCCAAACGATGGGCAAGATCATGACTGCAAGATGGACATTCCTTTCGATTTTAGGGATCTGGTCAGATGCATCCCAGCCGCGCGGCCAACCGCAGGGCCAGATCGCCCAGACCCTGTTCGCGGCAAATCCCGTTGCGGCCCGGGTGAAACCGGTTTTGCGCGAGGTCAGAAGCAAACTGTTCGACAATTGCCCGGTTGCGCCCGGTCAACCGGTGCCGCGAGGCCATCAGCACCCGCGCATTGGCGCGCAACCAGCGCCCATAGGTTCCATCGAAAAGCCGCCGGGCCCGTCCGATCTGCCCGCAGAGCCCCGTCCCGGCCCCCAGCAGATTGTCGCCATGCTGGCGGTACAGAACGGATGGCCGGGGGTCCAGAACGACGATGCCGCCGGCACCCAGCACCAGCTGGCACAGCCACCAGTCGTGAAAGGGCGGCAGATCATCGGCATCGCGCGCGGCCGCACGGGCCAAAGCCACGGCGGCCCCGTTCATCAGGATCGTGTTGCCGCCCGCCGGGTTCTGCACCAGCGACGGTGCGAAATCGGCGAAATTCGGATAGCTCCGGACACGGATCGGGGCCAGACGATCATCGGTGACGATCCGCGCGGCGGCGGCGATGGCGGGCTG
>JBGSJU010000139.1:0-2509 GCA_041741655.1 Rhodobacterales bacterium | reverse complement strand
GCGATGCGCGGCTGTCGCCCGCGGCCGATACCCTGATCGCCGCGCTGCGCCAGTCCGCCACAGGCAACGCCGCTGCACCGACCTAGGCCCGCGCGACAGGATGCTTCAAGCCGGAATGTTTTAAGCTTGAAAAAGTTTTCGACTGATGCGACGCTGAGACGCAACGCGCAACAGGGGAGGCATGGCGATGAGGGTGCTTTGTTTGGGGGGCGGTCCGGCGGGGCTGTATTTCGCCATCTCGATGAAGCTGCGCGATCCATCACATGCCATCACCGTGCTGGAACGCAACAAGGCCAATGACACCTTCGGCTGGGGCGTGGTGCTGTCCGATGACGCCTTGGGCAGGATGCAGAAGAACGATCCGATCAGCACCGATGCCATCCGTAGCCATTTTTCGTATTGGGACGATATCGCTGTCATCCATTCCGGCATGCGGTCCGTATCGGGTGGACACGGTTTTGCCGGGATCGGACGCAAGCAGATGCTGATCCTGCTGCAGGCCCGTGCGCGCGAACTGGGCATCGATCTGCAATTCCAGTCCGAATTCGGATCGGCCGAACAATACCGGCAGGACTACGATCTGGTCGTGGCCTGCGACGGGATCAACAGCCTCGTGCGCCGCGAATATGTCGAGGTGTTCAAGCCCGACATCGACACCCGCCTGTGCAAGTTCGTCTGGCTGGGCACGCATCAGAAATTCGACGACGCCTTCACCTTCATCTTCGAACGGACCCCGCATGGCTGGGTCTGGGCGCATGTTTATCAGTTTGACGACAACACCGCGACCTTCATCGTCGAAACCCTGCCCGAGACATGGGACAAGCTGGGCTTTGCCGCCATGTCCAAGGAAGAAACGGTCGAAGCCTGCCGAAAGATCTTCGAGGCGCATCTGGGTGGCCATGACCTGATGTCGAACGCGGCGCATCTGCGCGGCTCGGCGGTCTGGATGCAGTTCCCGCGCGTGATCTGCGAAAAATGGTATCATGAAAACGTCGTGCTGATGGGCGACGCGGCGGCGACGGGGCATTTCTCGATCGGGTCGGGCACCCGGCTGGCGTTCGACAGTGCGATCGCGCTGGCCGAATACCTGCATAGCGAACCCGACATGCAGGCGGCCTTTGCCCGCTATCAGGACGAACGCCGCATCGAGGTGCTGCGCCTGCAATCGGCAGCACGCAATTCTCTGGAATGGTTCGAGGAAGTCGAACGCTATCTCGACATGGACCCGACGCAGTTCACCTATTCGCTGCTGACCCGGTCGCAGCGGATCAGCCATGAAAACCTGCGCCTGCGCGATCCGGTCTGGCTGCAAAAGGCCGAGGACTGGTTTCAGGAACAGGCCGGCGGGCAAAAGGGCCGCCGCCCGATGTTCGCGCCGTTCAAGCTGCGCGAGATGGTGTTGAAAAACCGCATCGTCCTGTCGCCCATGGCGCAATACAAGGCGGTGGATGGCTGTCCCACTGGCTGGCATTTCGCGCATTACGCCGAACGGGCCAAGGGGGGCGCGGCGCTGATCTGCACCGAAATGACCTGTGTCTCGGCCGAAGGCCGCATCACCCCCGGCTGTCCGGGGCTTTACGCCCCCGAACACGAGGCGGCATGGACGGCGCTGGCCGATTTCATCCACACCGAGACGGACGCGAAATTCTGCATGCAGATCGGCCATTCCGGGCGCAAGGGATCGACCCGAGTGGCGTGGGACGGCATCGACCGCCCGCTGGCCTCGGGCAATTGGGAAACCATATCGGCCTCGGCCATCCCCTACAAACCCGACAACGCCGCGCCGCGCGCGATGACCGAAGCCGACATGGCCGACGTCACCGCGCAATTCGTCGCATCCACCCGGATGGCCGACCGGATCGGCGCGGACATGATCGAACTGCATGCGGCGCACGGCTATCTGCTGGCGTCCTTCCTCAGCCCGATCACCAACACGCGGACCGACGGCTATGGCGGCAGCCTTGAAAGCCGGCTGCGCTATCCGCTGCAGGTCTTTGCGGCAATGCGCGCGGTCTGGCCGCAGGAAAAACCGATGTCGGTGCGCATCTCGGCGCATGACTGGATCGACGGCGGCGTGACCCCCGGCGAGGCGGTGGACATCGCCCGCGCCTTCCGCGCCGCGGGGGCCGATATCATCGACGTGTCGTCGGGCCAGACCGACCCCGCCGAAAAACCGGTCTATGGCCGGATGTTCCAGACCCCGTTCAGCGACCGCATCCGCAACGAGGCGAACATGCCCACCATGGCCGTGGGCAACATCACCGACTGGGATCAGGTCAACGGCATCCTGATGGCGGGCCGGGCGGACCTTGTGTGTCTGGCCCGCGCGCATCTGGCCGATCCCTACTGGACGCTGCATGCCGCCGCCGAACAGGGCGATACCGCCACCGCATGGCCCGTGCCCTATCGGGGTGGCCGCGATCTGGCGTTCCGGCTGCGCCAACGCCAGCAAGAGACGATCCGCGCATGATGCTGTCCGGCAAACGGGTGTTCATCACCGGCGGCGGCA
>JBGSJU010000138.1:0-7036 GCA_041741655.1 Rhodobacterales bacterium | reverse complement strand
ATCGAACCGCAGCCCGCCGGCGGTGGAGATTGCCTCGTCCAGCGGGCGCAACCCCTGATGTGGCACGGGCAGCGATTTCAGCACGGGCGCAAGGTCGGCGGGCAAAGGGCGGGCACATTCCAACACCAAGGCGATCTTGACTGCGTCAAGACCCGCCTTGCGCAGGCGATTGTTGACGCTGTCGCCCGTCCGGGCACGGGCAAGCCGCGCGCGCAACGCGTCGATCGTCAGATCGGGCGCAAGGTCCAGATACAGGCGCGCGCCATTGCGCAGGGCCGGCGAAAGCGGATAAAGCCCGCCGCCCTCCAACCCACGGACGGACATCATCGCCTCGCCGCGCGAGGCCAGACCTCCGGCCCACAGCGTTACCGATTTCAGCGGTTGGCCAAAATGCGGTGTCATATGGGAGGACCAAGTCACCGTCAGACCCACGTTCGATGCCGCGAAGGGCTCAACCGGCCCGACCCATCCGGCCCAGACCCCGTCCGACCCCAGCCGCGCCCAACTGGCCCCACCACAGGCCAGCACGGTCACAGCGGGTGTCAGCAGCTGTGGGCCGTCGGGCGTGGTGAAATGCATCCCGCCATCCCACCCGGTCCAACGCCAGCGGGTGCGGAATGTCACGCCCTGTGCTGCCAACCGCGCCAACCAGGCCCGCAGCAGCGGCGACGCCTTCATCGCCACCGGAAACACCCGGCCCGACGACCCGGTGAACACCGGCTGGCCCAACCCGCGGGCCCAGTCCTGCATCTGGTCTGGCCCGAACGCAGCCAAGGCGTCGCGGAGCAGCGGCGCACGGTCGCCGTAGGTTGCCAGAAAGGCGTCCAACGCCTCGGCCTTGGTCAGGTTCAGCCCGGACTTGCCCGCCATCAGGAACTTGCGCCCCAAGGTGGGTTTGGCATCTGCCACCATCACGGCCAATCCCGCCCCAGCCAGCGCCTCTGCCGCCATCAACCCGGCCGGCCCGCCACCGATGACCAAAGCCTGCGTCACGGCTTTTGCCGCATGTTTAGCAAGAGGTGCCGATAGGGCCGGTCGATCCCCGCCGACCGCAGCGTGCCCCGGACCGCGAACAGCCCCGGCACCCCAAATCTGTGGCGCCGGTCAACGATGCTAGTAACTCCGTATCCCACCGCGACATTCACGTTGCAAACGCCCGTGCCACGCAATCGGCAATCCGTCCCGACCGGTCCGGTCAACACACAAAGCAGACGTGCGGCGATCATCCGCACCGCCAGAAAGGCCATGATCGGCAACCCGGAGTGCGACGCGGCGATCGGGCCGATCAGCCAGACCAGCGCCGGATTGCGGGTCATATCCCGTCCGCCGTGGATGCGGCGCAGCGTTTCGGCTTGTCGGCGCATCATCCGCTCCTAGGGTTAGCCGCGGGGTCAGTAGGACAGGCGCGCGACATGGATCAAGAGAAAGCGGTGCCGGAGGCCGGGAAAGACGCGGGCGGCCACCCGATCTGTCCGCTATGTGACCGGCCCATGCCGCCTTGGGTCAAGACATCGTTGCACCATCTGATCCCGAAACTGAAAGGTGGCAAGGGCGGGCCAACGGTGCGTCTGCATCACCTGTGCCATCGCGAAATCCACGCGGCTTTGTCCGAAACCGAACTGGCGCGCAATTTCAATACCATCGCGGCGCTGCGCGACCATCCGCGGATCGCGAAATTCGTGGCCTGGGTGGCGGGCCGCCCACCCGAATTCACCTCGCGCGTGCCCGGGCCCCGGCGTCATTGAGGTGTGGCGGATCGCCCCGCCTGTCAGGTCCCGCCTGTCAGATGATGCGCGGCCATCGCTATTCCGCGCCGATGAACCCCGGCCGACCGATCGACGCATAGGCAACGAACCCGGCCCGCCGCACGTCTTTCGCGCTGTAGATGTTGCGCAGGTCTGCCATGCGCGGGTTGGTCATCTTGCGCGCCAGTTTCTTCAGGTCCAGCGCGCGGAATTCGTTCCATTCGGTCAGGATCACCACAAGATCGGCCTGATGCGCGGCCTTGTAGGCGTTTTCGGCCCAGATCACACCGGGCAGCAGCGCCTCGCCTTCGCGTTTGCCCTGCGGGTCGGTCACGCGCACCTTGGCCCCGCCCCCGACCAGAGCCGGAATGATGGTCAGTGACGGCGCATCGCGCATGTCGTCGGTGTTGGGTTTGAACGTGACGCCCAGAATGGCGATGGTCTTGCCGTTGAACGATCCGTCACAAAGATCGATCAATTTGTCGATCATCCGCCGCTTGGTTTCCTCGTTCACCTTGATCACCGTCTCGATGATCTGGATCGGCATGGCATGTTCCTGGCCGATCCGGGCCAGCGCGCGGGTATCCTTGGGAAAGCACGACCCGCCATAGCCCGGCCCGGCATGCAGGAACTTGTTGCCGATACGCCCGTCCAGACCGATGCCTTTGGCCACTTCTTTCACATCGGCACCGACGCGTTCGCACAGCGCGGCGATTTCGTTGATGAAGGTGATCTTGGTCGCCAGAAACGCGTTGGCTGCGTATTTGATCATCTCGGCGGATTCCAGATCTGTGGTCACGATGGGGAATTCGCGCAGGAACAACGGGCGATAGATATCCTGCATGACCTGCGCCGCCCGGTCCGACTGCACCCCCACCACCACGCGATCTGGTTTCATGAAATCGTCGATCGCCGCGCCTTCGCGCAGGAATTCCGGGTTCGACACCACATCGAAATCAAGGCCGGGATTGGCCTTCTGCACCACCTGCTTGATGCGGCGGTTGGTGCCCACGGGCACGGTGGATTTGGTCACGATGACCACACCATCCTGTGCGACGGCGGCAATTTCCTCGGCGGCGGCCATCACATAGGTCAGATCGGCATGGCCGTCGCCGCGCCGCGTCGGCGTGCCGACGGCGATGAACACCGCGTCTGCGCCCTTGACCGCCTCGGCGAGGTTCAGCGAAAATGAGAGCCGGCCTGCGGCCACGTTCTTGGCCATCATCTGATCAAGGCCGGGTTCATAGATCGGCGACTCGCCGCGGTTCAGGCGGTCGATCTTGGACGGGTCCTTGTCCACACAGATGACATCATGCCCAAAATCGGAAAAGCAGACCCCCGACACCAGCCCGACATACCCTGTCCCGATCATTGCAATCTTCATGACATCATCCTTTTGGCCGACGCCGGTGTTCTGCGGATGACGTCGGAAACAGTCAACAAATGCCGCCCGGGAAACGAAAAAACCGCAGCATTTCAGCATCCGTTGCTGCAAAACGGCGCCGAAGCCTTGCCATGCTGCGACTGCTTGGTCAAGGTGCGCGCAACCACACCGGGGACCGCCATGTTGATCGAAGAAACCGCCCTGCCGGGTGTCATGATCCTGACGCCGCGCCGTTTTGCCGATGCGCGCGGGTTCTTTTCCGAATGCTGGAATGCCCGGGTGCTGGCCGATGCCGGGCTGCACCGCGACTGGGTGCAGGACAACCATTCGGTGTCCCACCCCTTCAATACCATCCGGGGGCTGCATTTTCAGGCCCCGCCGCATGCGCAGGCCAAGCTGGTGCGCTGCGGGCAGGGGGCGGTGTTCGATGTGGCTGTCGATATCCGGACCGGGTCACCTACCTATGGCCATTGGGTCGGCGTTGACCTGACCGCCGAAAATGGTCGGCAGTTGTTCATCCCCGAAGGATTTGCGCATGGCTTCGCCACCCGGGCCCCCGGGTCGGAAATCCTGTACAAGTGTTCGGATTTCTATAATGGACCGTCAGACAGGGGTCTGCGCTGGGATTGCCCGATGATCGGCATCGACTGGGGGCTGACCGGCGATCCGGTGCTGTCGGACAAGGATGCACAGGCGCCGGGTCTTGCGGGCTATGACAGTCCGTTCACATGGGGGGCCGCATGAAAATTCTGATCACCGGTGGCGCCGGGTTCATCGGGTCGGCGGTGGTGCGGCTGGCCATCGCGCAGGGCCACGCGGTGGTCAACGTCGATTGCCTGACCTATGCCGCCTGTCTGGCGAATGTCGCCGGAGTGGCCGACAGCCCGAACTATGCCTTTGAATACGCCGATATCCGCGATGCAGCCGCAATGGCGCGGGTGTTTGCCGACCATCGCCCCGATGCTGTGATGCATCTGGCGGCGGAATCCCATGTGGACCGGTCGATCGACGGCCCGAGTACGTTCATCGACACCAATATTCGCGGCACGTTCACGTTGCTGGAGGCGGCGCGTGGCTATTGGCTGTCACAGGGAAAACCGGACAGCTTCCGCTTTCACCACATTTCCACCGACGAGGTATTCGGCTCGCTGGGCCCTACCGGTCTCTTCACCGAAGACACGCCCTATGACCCTCGCAGCCCCTATTCCGCGTCCAAGGCGGGCAGCGATCATCTGGTGCGCGCGTGGCATGAAACCTATGGCCTGCCTGTGGTGTTGACCAATTGTTCCAACAATTACGGCCCCTACCATTTCCCGGAAAAGCTGATCCCGGTCGCGATCCTGAAGGCGATTTCGGGCCAGCCGATCCCGGTCTATGGCGCGGGCCTGAACGTGCGCGACTGGCTCTATGTCGAAGATCACGCGGCTGCCTTGTTGTTGGTGCTGCAACAAGGTGCGCCGGGGCGCAGCTATAACATCGGCGGCAATGCCGAGGCGCGCAATATCGATCTGGTGACGATGCTGTGCGGCGTGCTCGACCGGCAGCGGCCGGGCGCGCGGCCCTATGCCGATCAGATCACCTTCGTGACTGACAGGCCGGGGCATGACATGCGCTATGCCATCGACGCCAGCCGCATCCGCGCCGAACTGGGCTGGCAGCCGTCGGTGACGTTGGAACAGGGGCTGGACCGCACCGCGCGCTGGTATCTGGACAACGAGGCGTGGTGGCGGCCGCTGCTGGCACGGCCCGGCGTTGGCGAACGGCTGGGGGTGCGGGCGTGATCCTGGTGTTCGGCCAGACCGGGCAAGTGGCCCGCGAATTGGCGCGTCTGGCCCCCGATGCACGGTTTCTGGGCCGCGATGCAGCCGATCTGGCCGATCCCGCCGCCTGCGCCGCGATGATCCATACCATACGCCCGCGCATGGTCATCAATGCCGCCGCCTACACCGCCGTCGACCGCGCCGAGACGGAAGAAGCCTTGGCCACCGTGATCAACGGCGACGCACCCGGCGCAATGGCGCAGGCCTGTGCCGCGCTGGACATCCCGTTTGTGCATATCTCGACCGATTATGTGTTCGACGGGTCGGGCGACATGGCGCGCGCCCCGGATGCGCCGGTGGCGCCGATCAACGCCTATGGCCGGTCGAAACTGGTGGGCGAACGGGCGGTAATGGATTCTGGCGCGCGCGCCGTGGTGTTGCGCACCAGTTGGGTGTTTTCCGCACATGGCGCGAATTTCGTGAAAACCATGCTGCGGCTGGGGGCCACACGCGACACTCTGAACGTGGTGGCCGACCAGATCGGCGGGCCGACCCCGGCGGCGGATATCGCGCGCGCCTGCTTGACGGTTGCGGACGCGCTGGCCGCAGGTGCACCCGGCAGCATCCAGCATTTCGCGGGGGCCCCCGATGTCAGCTGGGCGGATTTCGCCACCGAAATCTTTGCGCAGGCCGGCCTTGCCACCCGCGTCACCCCGATCTCGTCATCGGACTATCCCACCCCGGCGCGACGCCCGTTGAATTCGCGGCTGGATTGCGCCGGGCTGGCCGCCTATGGCCTGCCGCGACCCGACTGGCGCGCGGGGTTGACCGCCGTGTTGCAGGAACTGGAGCAGACCACATGACACGCAAGGGCATCATTCTCGCCGGCGGCACCGGCAGCCGGTTATGGCCGATCACGCTGGGCCTGTCGAAGCAGCTGCTGCCGATCTATGACAAGCCGATGATCTACTATCCGCTGTCGGTGCTGATGTTGGGCGGGATCCGCGAGGTGGCCATCATCACCACGCCCGAGGATCAGGTGCAATTCCAGCGCCTGCTGGGCGACGGGTCGCAATGGGGCATGGCGTTCACCTATGTCGTGCAGCCGTCGCCGGACGGGTTGGCGCAGGCCTATATCCTGACCGAGCCGTTCCTGAACGGCGCGCCGTCGGCTCTGGTGCTGGGCGACAACATCTTCTTTGGCCACGGTCTGCCGGAATTGCTGCAAGCAGCGGATGGGCGGACCACGGGCGGCACGGTGTTCGGCTATCGGGTCGCTGACCCCGAACGATACGGAGTCGTACGCTTTGGTCAGGATGGCCGCGCGGCGGAGATCATTGAAAAACCCGCCGTGCCACCGTCGAACTATGCCGTGACGGGACTTTATTATCTGGACGGAACCGCGCCTGCGCGCGCGCGCCACGTCAAACCCTCGGCTAGGGGCGAGTTGGAAATCGCCGACCTGCTGCAGATGTATCTGGCTGAAGGCGCACTGTCGGTCGAAACCATGGGGCGCGGCTATGCCTGGCTGGATACGGGCACGCATGGCAGCCTGCTGGATGCCGGCAATTTCGTTCGTACACTGGAAAGCCGGCAGGGGTTGCAGACCGGGTCGCCCGAAGAAATCGCATGGCAACAGGGTTGGATCAGCGACGACGATCTGCTGGCCATCGCCGCGCGATATAAAAAGAACGATTACGGGTCCTATCTGGCTGGTCTGCTGGACCGCTGAGGCCCCTGTTCAACCCGGAAAAGCGCGGCTAGCCTGACCCCCAAGGAGCCAGCCATGGAAACCGTTCTGGACAGCCGTTATTCTTGGGGACGCCTCGCCTTGTCGCTGGCGATTGCCTGTGTCGGCAATGTCGCGATGTGGGCGATAATCGTGGTGATGCCCGCGATGCAGGCTGATTTCGGGGTGGACCGGGCGGCGGCATCCTTGCCCTATACCGCCACCATGCTGGGTTTCGCGCTGGGCAATTTCGTGATCGGGCGGGTGGTGGACCGGTTCGGGATTACCGTGGCACTTTGGGTTGCGGCCTTTTTGGTGGCAGCGGGGTTTGTGGGATCGGCGCTGGCCCCCGGTGCAGGCTGGGTCGCTGCGGCGCAATTCGTGGCAGGTTTCGGGTCGGCGGCGACGTTTGGCCCGC
>JBGSJU010000137.1:0-2195 GCA_041741655.1 Rhodobacterales bacterium | reverse complement strand
GCGACGGTGGACGAGGTGCTGATGGGCTGCGTGCTGCCCGCCGGTCAGGGTCAGGCGCCCGCGCGGCAGGCGGGTTTCGCGGGTGGTCTGGGCGAGGAAGTGCCCGCCACCACGCTGAACAAGATGTGCGGTTCGGGGATGAAGGCGGCGATGCTGGCCTTTGATCAGATCGCGTTGGGGCACGCGGGCACGATGATCGCCGGCTGGATGGAATCGATGTCGAACGCGCCCTACCTGTTGCCCGCGATGCGCGGCGGGGCCCGCATCGGCCATCAGGGTGCCATCGACCACATGTTCCTCGATGGCCTTGAAGACGCCTATGACAAGGGCAGGCTGATGGGCACCTTCGCCGAGGATTGCGCCGAGGCGTTCCAGTTCACCCGCGCCGATCAGGATGATTACGCGCTGGGGTCGCTGGAAAACGCGCTGGCAGCCATCCGGTCGGGGGCCTTTGCCGCCGAGGTGACGCCGGTGACCGTGGCCGGGCGCGGCGGCGACACGGTGATTGGCGAAGATGAACAGCCTGCCAAGGCACGGCCCGAGAAAATCCCCACGCTAAAGCCCGCCTTCCGCAAGGATGGCACGGTGACGGCGGCCAATTCGTCCTCGATTTCGGACGGGGCGGCGGCCTTGGTGCTCGCAAGCCATGCGGCGGCCGAAGCGCAGGGGTTGCGCATCCGTGCCCGTATCCTTGGCCATGCCAGCCATGCGCAGGCCCCGGCGCAATTCCCGACCGCCCCCGTTCCGGCGGCGCGCAAACTGCTGGAGCGGCTGGGTTGGGACAAGGACAGTGTCGATCTATGGGAGGTGAACGAGGCCTTTGCCGTCGTGCCAATGGCCTTCATGCACGAAATGGGCATCGCGCGCGACCGCATGAACGTGAACGGCGGCGCCTGCGCGTTGGGCCACCCCATCGGCGCATCGGGTGCGCGGATCATGGTGACGCTGCTGCATGCGCTGGAAACCCGCGGATTGAAACGCGGCATCGCGGCGATCTGCATCGGCGGCGGCGAAGGCACCGCCATCGCGATCGAGCGGGTCTGACCATGCAGGTCATCAACCTTGGTCCCGGCGAGGGCCGCCCTTATGCGATGGGGCGCCTGAACGCCACGTTCAAGGCCGACGAGGCCGAAACCGCCGCAGGCTACGCGGTGTCGGAATGGCACATGCAGCCGGGCTTTGCAGGCGTCGGCGCGCATGCCCATGCGGCCAATGACGAGATGTTCTATGTGTTGCAGGGCACCTGCGAATTTCTGCTGGGCGCAGACTGGACCAAGGCCAAGGCGGGCACCTTTATCCGGATACCCGCAGGGGTGACGCATGATTTCCGCAACCTCGGGCCGGCCGATGCGTCGGTGCTAAACGTCTATATCCCCGGCGGGTTCGAACGCGACATGCCGCAGATCGTCGCGTGGTTCGCGCAGAACGGCGGGGCATGATGCTGGATTACCCCGCCCTTGCTGCGCGCATTGCGGCGCTGACCCATGGTGAAACCGATACCGTCGCCCTGATGGCCACCGTCGCCTGCGAGGTGCACCATGCGGACGACCGGTTCGACTGGACCGGGTTCTACCGCGTCGTGGCGCCCGAATTGCTGAAGATCGGGCCGTATCAGGGCGGGCACGGCTGTCTGGTGATCCCCTTTGCGCGCGGCGTCTGTGGGGCTTGCGCGCGCACGGGCACTCCGCAACTGGTGCCGGATGTCGACGCGTTTCCGGGCCATATCGCCTGTTCATCCAGCACGCGGTCGGAAATCGTGCTGCCGGTGCGCGATGCGACAGGCGCACTGATTGGCGTGTTCGACATCGACAGCGACCGGCCGGATGCGTTCACCGAAAACGATGCCGACGGGTTGCAGGCGATCCTGGATGCGGTGTTCGCCGGGCGCTAGGCGGCGGGAAACAGCCGCGCCAGTTTGGCCTGCCCGTCTGGCGTGACCGTCTGGGCGCGAAAGGCAGGCGCATCTCCAATCGGTGATTTTGGTAGATCCTCGCCTGTTCGCAGCGCCTTGGTGGCGTTCTTGCCGTACGACCGCGATCTGGCTCCGACAGACAGCCGCGCCTTGCATGGGTGAATGGTGATCCCGGCGGGATTCGAACCTGCAACCTGTCCCTTAGGAGGGGACTGCTCTATCCAGTTGAGCCACGGGACCACTGGGCGGCGTTCTAGCCAAAGCCGTGCGGCTTGTCACCCGG
>JBGSJU010000136.1:0-3366 GCA_041741655.1 Rhodobacterales bacterium | reverse complement strand
CGTGGCGATGGCGCGCGACAGTGCCACCGAAAGCGTGCTGGCGGTGGCGTCCTATCCGGCGCCGGTGCAGCGCGCGTTGCGGATCGACGGCGGGCTGGTGCGGATGATGCGGCAGGAAAACCTGTTCCTGCGCAGCCAGGACCTGACCGAAGCCTGCCATGACGCGCACCAGTTCCAGATCATGCGCGCGGCCGCATGGGCCACGGACGAACCTCTCAAAATCCGGCCCCTGCCGTTGCCCCGCCACCTTGTGCCGGTTCTGGAAACCGATGCGGATTGGCGGCGGGCCGAGATGCTGGCGCGGGTGCTGGCAGAGGTAATCGCATGACAAAGCCGCGTCTGGGGGTGTTTCTAAATGGCCTACCGGATGTGGAAAACCTCTGGCCACTGCTGGCGTACCTGCATGCGGGCGGTCAGATCGACATGACCTGCTTTGTCACCACGGCGCTGTTGCGGCGCGAACCTCGGGTGCGGGGCCTGTTTCAGGGCGTGGGCCTGGTCCCGGTGGTGCGGCCCAACCGATTGATGAAATGGCGGTTCTGGTATGCGCGGGCGCTCCGCGACATCGACCGGATGCTGGTCATCGGCGACCCGGCCACCGATCGGTCCGCCTTTGGGGCGCGCAGCCGCTGGATCGCAGTGCAGGGTTTGCCCAGCACATTCGTGCAGCACGGCGTCATTCAGGACGGCGTGACCTATGTGCAAACGCCACGCCGGGTGGAGTTCCATTCCGACCAGATTTTCTTGTGGCAACCGGCGGCCGATTGCGCGGTGGATTTCGCCTCCGGCGTTGCCGAACGCATCACCGTGTCGGGCTTCATCAAGCAACCGGTGTTCGCGCCACGCCCGCCCGATGCGGCGACCAAGGGCTGGCTGGCGGGGTTCCGGCAGCGCGTCCTGATCTGCCACACTTTCCGTACCGAACGGCAAAGCGGCCTCGCTGACAGCTTTTACGCCATGATCGACGCCTTCCTGGCGGATCACCGCGACATCGGCGTGATCATCCGACCGCATCGCGGCAAGGAACGATCCAGCTACGCCGCAGCGGAACGGGCGTTACAGGCCCGCCATCCGAACCTGCGGTTTTCCTATGCCCATACGGGGCCGTTTCGTGGCATGACCATCACTGATGTGCTGGCGCTGGTGGATTGTCTGGTGTCCACGCCCTCCACCGCTTTGCTGGACGGGCTGTATCAGGATCTGCCGACGGCACAAATGGCCCGCGATTTTACGATGTTCGACGCGCTGCCGCAGGTGACGGATGCCGCATCACTCGCCGCGTTCATCGCGGGCGGCTGGACCCGGGACATGGCGGAGGTCCGCGCAACATACGGCGACGTATCCGCTAATCTGGCCCGCATCGCCGGCCAGATCGCGGCGCGGATGGATGGACAAGCCAGCGCTGCACTGGCAGACCGACAATGACAGACGGAGACCCGGCATGACCCTGACCATCGAAGGCAAACGCATCGGCCCCGGCGAAAAGGCGTTCCTGATCGCCGAATTATCCGCCAACCACGATGGCGATCTGGATCAGGCGCTGGCGCTGGTGGATATCGCGGCGGACGCCGGGTGGGATGCGTTCAAATTGCAGACCTACAGCGCCGACAGCCTGACAGTGAACAGCCCGCATCCGTCGCTGAACATCGATCCGATCTGGGGCAAGCCGAACCTTTATGCGCTTTATGCCGATGCGGCGATGCCGATGGAATTCCACCAGCCGCTGTTCGACCGAGCGCGCGCGCGCGGCATGCTGCCCTTCACCTCGGTCTATGATCCGCGCGATCTGGCCTTTACCGAAACGCTGGGCTGCGCAATCTACAAGATCGCGTCGTTCGAGCTGACCTTCGACGACCTGCTGGCGGATATCGCGGGCACCCGCAAACCTGTCATCATCTCGACCGGCATGGCGGAACTGGCCGAGGTGGACCATGCGCTGAACGTGCTGGCACGGCACGGCGCGGGCGAGGTGGTGCTGCTGCATTGTGTGTCCGCTTACCCCACCCCGTTCGAAGAAGTGAATTTGGCCGCGATGGACACGTTGCGGGCACGGTTCGGGCGGATGGTCGGGTTTTCCGATCACACCATCGGGTCCGAGGCCAGCATTCTGGCCGCTGCCATGGGCGCGGTCGCCATCGAAAAACACGTGACGAACGATCCGGCCCGCAAAGGCCCCGATCACCGCTTCAGCGCGACGCCCGACGTCATGCGCGCCATTGCCGATGGCGTACGCAACGCGCATCTGGCGCGCGGCACCGGGGCCAAGGGCACATCTGCGTCGGAAACGGTGAACAAGGCCATCGGGCGGCGGTCAGCCTTTGCGCTGCGTGATCTGGCGGCGGGCGAAACGATCACGGCAGCCGATTTCCGGTTCGTGCGGCCGGGCGCGGGCATTCCGCCCAATGACAAGGCCGCCGTGCTGGGCCGGGTGCTGGCGCGCGCCGTGCCGAAGTTCCACCCCATCACCTATGACGATATCGCCGACTGATGCCGCGTATCGCCATCATTCCGGCGCGCGGCGGGTCGAAACGCATCCCACGCAAGAATGTGCGCCCGTTTATGGGACGTCCGATGATTGCTTGGTCCATCGTGGCGGCGCGGGACGCCGGGCTGTTTGACCGCATCGTGGTCACGACCGATGATGCCGAAATTGCCGCCATTGCGGTCGCTGCCGGGGCCGAGGCGCCGTTCATCCGCGCGCCCGATCTTGCGAACGATACCGCGACCGTGACGGCGGTGGTGCAGGATGCGGTACGGCAGTTGGGGCTGGCCGCAACGGATGCGGTCTGCCTGATCTATGCCACCGCCCCCCTCGTGTCCGGAGCCGATCTGGCAGCGGGATTGGCGCGGTTGACCGAAAGTGGCGCGGATTATTGCCTGTCGGTGGCCCGGTTCGAGGTGCCTTTGGCCGACGCGCTGGCCGCGGGCCCCGATGGCACGCTGCACCCCCATCCGGTGGTTGCAACGCTGGATGGTCCCGCGGCCCTCTATCACGACGCGGCGCAATTCATCTGGGGCACAGCGGGCGCGTGGCTGTCAGACCGCCGCGCCATGCGGGATGCGACCGTGGCCCATGTGATCGACGCGTTCCGGGTGCAGGACATCGACACGCCCGAGGATTGGCTGACCGCGGAAATGAAGGCCCGCGTGCTACACCGTATGGTCTCCATGGATGATCTGCGGCTGCGCCCGGCGGTTGCGGCGGATTGGCAGATGCTACTGGACTGGCGCAATGATCCGGTGACCGTCGCCGCATCGCTGACCCCGGGCCGCGTGGATGCCAGCACGCATCGCGCGTGGCTTGACCGCATGCTGGCCGATCCGGCGGTGACGTTGTGGGTGGCCGAGGAAGCCACAGGTGCGGTG
>JBGSJU010000135.1:0-2244 GCA_041741655.1 Rhodobacterales bacterium | reverse complement strand
GGCCATCGTCAACCTGTCGTCCATTGCAGCGACGCGCACCGTGCCGGGGATGCTGGGCTATTCGATGGCCTCCGCCGCGCTGGACCAGATGACGCGGTCCATGGCGGTGACCCTGGCGCCGCATGGCATCCGGGTCAACGGATTGGCGTTCGGGTCGGTGATGTCGGCCAGTCTGGTGGCCAGCTTGCGCGAACATCCGGAATACCGCGCCGATATCGAGGCGCACACGCCGCTGGGCCGCATCGCGTCGGCCACCGAACTGGCCGAGGCCGCGCAATATCTGGCGTCAGATGGCGCCGGGTTCATGACCGGGCAGATCATGGTGGTGGATGGCGGCCGGTCGGTGCTGGACGCGGCGACAAGCCCCGCGCATTAGGCCCGTTAGCCGCGGATCGTATCGATCATCCGCTGCACGTTGTCGGGGTTGCCGTCCGGCGTGATGCCGTGTCCCAAATTGAAGATGTGCGGCCCACCCCGGAACGCTGCGACGATCCGACGGGTTTCCGAAACCAGCGCATCGCCCCCGGTGACCATGTGCTCCGGCGCCAGATTGCCCTGCACGCAGCCGTCGATCTGCACATGCGCCGCCGCCCATGCGGCATCCACGGAATTGTCCAGCGCGATGCAATCCGCCCCGGTGGCACGCGCGAATCCCTGATAGCGGGTCTTGGCCTCGCGCGGGAAGGCGATGATCGGGGTGTTCGGGTGGCGGCGTTTCAGTTCCGCGATGATCGCGGCGGCCGGGCGCACGGCGAATTCATCGAAATCCGCGCCCTGCAGCGTGCCGGCCCAGCTGTCGAACAGCTTCACCACCTCGGCGCCCGCGTCGATCTGCGCCGACAGGTATTCGATGGTGGCCGCTGTCAGAACGTCGATCAGCGCGCTAAACGTCGCGCGGTCGGATGCCTTCAGCGCGTGGGCCGGGCCCTGATCGCGGGTACCCCGCCCCGCGATCATGTAGCTGGCCACCGTCCAGGGCGACCCGGCAAAGCCGATCAGAGTGGTTTCGCGCGGCAATTCCCGGGTCAGGATGCGCAGCGTCTGATAGATCGGCGCCAGCGTTTCATGGATGTCCGCAACCGGTTTCAGCTTGGCCAGACCTTCCGGTGTGGTGATGGTGGACAGGCGCGGCCCTTCGCCGGTTTCAAACCACAGATCGGCGCCAAGCGCCTGACAGATCAGCAGGATATCGGCAAACAGGATCGCCGCGTCGAACCCGAATCGCCGGATCGGTTGCAGCGTGACCTCGGCCGCAAGGTCGGAGTTGTAGCACAGCGACAGGAAATCCCCCGCCTGCGCCCGCGTGGCGCGATATTCCGGCAGATAGCGCCCTGCCTGCCGCATCATCCAGACGGGTGGCACGGGCAGGGTTTCGCTGGCGAGGGCGCGCAGCAGGGTCTTGGTGGGTGTGTGCGTCATGAGCCGCTCCTTTGCGCCTTGGTTGCGCGCTGCGCTGCGCGTGTCAAGGCCGGGGCTGAAAACTGTCAGGCGCGGTTGACATATTCTGCGGCTTGCACGGCGCGGCGGCGCTGGGTAAGCCTGCGACATGGATCATCACATGCCCACCCCCGCCCATCCCTTTCGCATCGGCACCCGTGGCTCGCCCTTGGCGCTGGCGCAGGCGCATGAAACCCGCGCCCGCCTGATGGCGGCGCTTGGGCTGGCCGAGGACGCGATATCCATCTTGGTCATCAAGACCACCGGCGATGACCGCAGCCTGATCGATGCCGACCGTCCGCTGAAGGAAATCGGCAACAAGGGGCTGTTCACGAAAGAGATCGAAGAGGCACTGATTGCCGGTCGCGTCGATATCGCGGTGCATTCGATGAAGGATGTGCCGACCGCGCGCCAGCCCGGTCTGGCCCTGATGGCCTATCTGCCGCGCGAGGATGTGCGCGATGCCTTTGTCAGCCCCGGCTATGCCCGGCTGGCCGATCTGCCTGCCGGTGCGCGCGTCGGGACGTCCAGCTTGCGGCGCCGCGCGCAACTGTTGCACCGGTTCCCGCATCTGGCGGTGGTGGAATTTCGCGGCAATGTGCAGACCCGGATGGCGAAACTGGGCGCGGGCGTGGCCGAGGCGACGTTTCTGGCCATGGCGGGGCTGAACCGGCTGGGCATGGATGTGGCGCGCAGCGCGATCGAAACCGACGACATGCTGCCCGCCGTCGCCCAAGGCGCCATCGGGATCGAGGCGCGGGCCGATGACGCGCGCACGGCGGCCCTGCTGGTTCCGTTGAACCACGC
>JBGSJU010000134.1:0-6655 GCA_041741655.1 Rhodobacterales bacterium | reverse complement strand
CGGTCACGGTGGCGCCGTCGGCACGATACACCGCGGTGAGTTCCGCGCCGATGCCGCGCGTGGCGCCGGTGATCAGGACATGCATGAAACGGCCTTTCAGTTGGTCTTGCGCGTCGGCAGGAAGGGCAAGGGCGCGATGGGCACGCCATCCGCGACCAAGGCGCGCGCGTCTTCAAGGCGGGCTTCGCCCCAGATCGCGCGTTCCGGGGCGAGGCCGTCATGGATCGCGCGGGCCTCGCGCGCAAACGCATCGCCGACGTAATCGGTTTCCGCCTCGATCTTCGCCTTCAGGGCTTGCAGGGCTGCGGCACGCGGGTTCGCCGCCAAATCCATGCGCGGGGTCGCCACGGCAGGGGCCATGGGGGCCTTTTCGACCGCGCTATCGCCACATTCGGTGCAGGCCAGATGCCCCGCCGCGCGCAGCCGGTCAAAGGCGTCGGCGGACGGGAACCAGCTGTCAAAGCGGTGGTCCTGCGGACAGCGAAGGGTGAAACGGATCATGGGCGAAACTTTATCTGCACGGGGGACAAGCAAGGGGCAACCAAGGGAGGGAACGATGTCGGAAAACCGTTACACCACAGTTAACCTGTGGTCGCGGCGGTTCAAGCCCGCGTTGCGACTCACCGTTTCAGACCAGCCTTTTCCCGCGGCCGAACCCCAGCAGCAAGGCCGCCAGTTCGGGTTCCGCGACCCGGGCGGCGGCCTTGCGCGGCGACATCCACTTGCGCCTGCGTTCCGTCATCTCGGGCCATGTTTTCATCAGAGCGCGCACCTTGACCGCATACAGCGTCGCGATGATCGGCTGGCCGGTGCCGTCATCCAGCAGTTTGACATAGTTGAAGATGCCCACCGGATCGGATGCGACCGTGCCGCGCACACCTGCTTCTTCCCAAGCCTCGGTCAAGGCCGAGGCGGCGGCGTCCTGTCCGGCGATCTGCCAGCCCTTGGGCACGATCCAGCGTCCGGTGCCGCGCGACGTGACCATCAGCAATTGCACAGCCCCCGCGCGCAACCGCCAGCACAGTGCGGCAACCTGGGTTGCATCACCGACGGTTAGGAGAGGCGCATTTTGCGCCTGAGGGCTGGTCAGAGGCAGGTTCATCTGCTCGGGCGTCCCGGGTTGTTTCTGGTTCTTCCCAAGAACACTTTAAACTCATCCGCTGGCTGTTGCCAGTCGCGGGCAGGACAAGTTTCGATTTATCCCCGGCATATGCACAGAAAAGACCGGTTTTGCGGCCTTAGCCGCGACGATCGGTGCCACCGGGTGGAAAGGTGAAATCGGGCAGGCGGGTGAACGCTTCGCGCAGCGCGACGCCCCAGCCGTTGCTGACGGTCTGGTAATAGGGATCGTCGCCGTCGATGCGGAACACCCGGCCCAAACGCAGGCTGTCCTTGGCATAGACATGCACGTCCAAGGGCGGGCCGACCGACAGGTTGGCCTTGATGGTGCTGTCGAAAGATACCAAGAGCAGCTTCACCGCCTCCTCGAAACTCATCGCCGGATTATAGGCGCGCAGGATGATCGGGCGGCCATATTTGGTTTCGCCAATCTGGAAGAACGGCGTGTCGGCGCTGGCTTCGATGAAATTGCCCTCGGGATAGATCATGAACAGGCGCTGCTTGCCGTCGCCGACCTGCCCGCCCAACAGCAGCGTGGCCGCAAACAGCCCGGTATCGGCGACCATGCCGCCCGAGCGATTGCTATGGATCACCTCGCGCAGGGTCTGTCCGATCAGGCTGGCGACCTGAAACATGGTGGGCGCAGTCAGGATGCCGGGGGCCCGGTCGGCGGTCGCCTTGGACCGTTCGTCCAGAATGCTGACCACGGATTGCGTGGTGGCCAGGTTGCCTGCCGTCATCAGGGTGATGGCGCGGTCACCCGGCACTTCCCATGTGAACATCTTGCGAAAGGTCGAGATGTTGTCGACGCCCGAGTTGGTCCGGGTGTCGGACATGAACACGGTGCCGTGGTCAAGCGTCAGGCCGACACAATAGGTCATGGGAATCGCACTCCGGCTGCTGGCGCATCATTGCGCCGTCTGGGCCTGCACTTTCAAGCTGACAGTCAGGGTTTCGTTCCCGCCGCCTTGACGCATGCCGCGCACGGGCGCCGCTTCGGAATAATCCCGGCCCGACGCGATGCGGACATAACGGGCGTCGGGGCAGATGCCGTTCGCCACATCGAACCCGATCCAGCCCAGCGGCTCGACCCAAGCCTCGGCCCAGGCGTGGGTGGCGTCCTGATCGTCGGTGGCGTCCATGTGCAGGTATCCCGAGACATAGCGCGCCGCCACCCCCATCGCGCGCGCCGCCGCGATGAACACATGCGTATGGTCCTGACACACGCCATGGCCGGCGGCCAGCGCCGCCTCGGCGGTCGTCGTCGCCTCGGTTGCGGCGGTATCAAACTGCATGGCCTGACCGATTTCGGCGGACAGGCGGTGCAGATGCGCCAGATCGGCCTCGGTCGCGCCCTGTTTCAACCGCGCAACCAGCTTGCGGATGGCGGGGCCGGGCTGGGTCATGGGCGTGGGGGCGGTGAACAGCCACAGCGGCGCAAAACTGCGGCCGCGCCCTACGACGCCCGCCAGATCCTCGGTTTCGACCTCGCCGCTGCTGATGATGGTCACTTCGGTCGCACCCGCATCCACGACCATCAACTGCACATGGTTCATGTGATGGTCGGCATAGCTGGTCTGCACCTGCCCGCCCGTGACCTGCGTCTGCCAGTGCCGCACGGTCTGCCCTGCGCCGGTCAACGGTGTGACGCGCAGCTGTTGCAGCGCGTAATGGTCAGGACTGTCGTAGCGATAGGTCGTCGTGTGGGTGATTTTCAGCCGCATGACCCCTCTCAGCCGTAAAACCGGAAATCGTGTTCGATCTGCGCGGCAAGGCTGGCCGTCGCGGTGATCGTCGATTTCAGAAACTGGTGCAGCCCTTCGTCAAAGATCGCCGAAATGTCGCGGTTGGTCACCCGGGCCACCAAGGCATCGGCAAGATCCTGACAGGGCAGGCGCGGATCGCCCGCGGGCTGCACGAAGCCGAGGTTTTCCTGCACTTTCATCATGCAATGCGCAATCGACCGGGGCATCCGCCGGTCAAGGATCAGGAAATCCGAAATGCCCGCCGCCGACACCTCGCCGCCGTTCAGCCAGCTGTAGGCGCGTTCGGCCGACACCGACCGCAGGATGGTTTCCCATTGCGTGTTGTCTACCGCCGTGCCGACAAAGGCCGCCGTGGGCAGCAGCACGTAGTATTTCACGTCAAGAATGCGCGCCGTGTTGTCGGCGCGTTCGATGAAGGTGCCAAGGCGGCAGAAATTGTAGATCTCGTTGCGCAGCATCGTGCCATGCAGCGCGCCGCGCACCACGGCGGTCGTGGTGCGGATGGTGGACAGCACATCCGCCAGCGTCTTGTCGGTGACGGGGCGCGACAAGGCCTGTTTCACCGCCATCCAGCACTCGTTGACCGCTTCCCACACCTCGGACGACAGGGCGGTGCGGACCATCCGGGCGTTGGTGCGGGCAAACGACACGCAATTCAGCACGGATGACGGATTGTCCGGGCTGCGCAGCAGGAAATTGATCACCGGTTGCGCCACCGCCTCGCCATGCAGGGCGGTGTAGGCTTCATGCTGCCCCGCCGTGGTCAGCACCGAGTCCCATTCATTGGCACCTTGCCCGGGTATTTTCTGGCCCGCCCGCGTCAGCGCGATACGCCATCCGGCCTCGAGCAGTCGCGTGGTGTTTTCGGCCCGTTCCAGATAGCGAAACATCCAGAACAATCCGCGCGCCGTGCGTCCCAGCATGCGTCAGTCCCCCAGAACCCAAGTGTCCTTGGTGCCGCCACCCTGGGACGAATTGACCACCAGCGAGCCTTCTTTCAGCGCCACGCGGGTCAGCCCGCCGGGCGTGATGGTGATCGCCTTCGGGCTGACCAGCACATAGGGCCGCAGATCGACATGGCGGGGGGCGAGGCCCTTTTTCACCAGCACCGGCACGGTGGACAGCGCCAGCGTGGGCTGCGCGATGTAATTCGACGGGCGGGCGCGCAGCTTGCGTTCGAAGGCCGCCAGTTCGCGTTTCGACGCGGCCGGGCCGACCAGCATGCCGTAGCCACCCGACCCATGCACCTCCTTGACCACCAGATCCTTCAGGTTTTCCAGCACGTATTTCAGGCTGTCGGGTTCCGAACAGCGCCATGTCGGCACGTTTTTCAGGATCGCCGCCTCGCCGGTGTAAAACTCGACGATATCGGGCATGTAGGAATAGAGCGCCTTGTCATCGGCAATGCCGGTGCCGGGCGCATTGGCGATGGTGATGCCGCCGGCACGATAGACGTCGAAAATGCCCGGCACGCCCAGCAGGCTGTCGGGGCGGAAATTCAGCGGGTCGAGGAAATCATCGTCGATCCGGCGATAGATCACGTCGATCGCCTGATAGCCGCGCGTCGTGCGCATGGCGACGCGGCCCGCATGAATTTGCAGGTCCACCGCCTCGACTAGTTCGGCGCCCATCTGATCGGCAAGGAAGGCATGTTCGAAATAGGCCGAATTGTGGATGCCGGGCGTCAGCACCGCCACCACCGGCTTGTCGCCCCCGGTGGCGGGCGGCGCGCAATCGCACAGGCTGCGGCGCAGGTCGCGCGGATAGTTCGACACCGGGCGCACCTGCAACCGGGTGAACAGTTCCGGAAACATCTGCAACATGGTCTCGCGGTTTTCCAGCATGTAGGACACACCGGAGGGCGTGCGGGCGTTGTCTTCCAGCACATAGAAATCGTTCTCGCCCGTGCGCACCAGATCGGTGCCGACGATATGGGTATAAACGCCGCCGGGCGGGTCCACGCCCACCATCTGCGGCAGGAACGCCTCGTTGCGGGCGATGATGCCGGGCGGCAGGCGACCGGCGCGCAGGATTTCCTGCCGGTGGTAGATGTCATGCAGAAAGGCGTTGATCGCGCGCACCCGCTGGTCGATGCCCTTTTCCAGATGCGCCCATTCGCGCCCGGATATGATGCGCGGCACGATGTCGAACGGGATCAGCCGTTCATCGGCATCCTTGGCGCCATAGACGTTGAAGGTGATGCCGATACGGCGAAAGAACGCCTCGGCCTCGTGGTTCTTGGCGCGCAGATGACGGGGATCTTCGGCCCCGAACCATGCGGCATAGGCGGCATAGGGCGGGCGCGGTGTGCCGTCCGCCAGAAACATCTCGTCAAAGAACCGCTGGTTTTCCATGCGACCATGCTGCGCGGCGGCCGGGCCGATTTGCAACTGCAAAGTTGGGGGAATTGCGCGGCTTGCAGGGGGGGCGCAGGCAGCTGTGCCCAAAATTTGGGCGCAGCGCAAAGCGGGCCGGAAACACAGGTGACGCTGGGGTGATGCTTGACCGGGGCGGTTGCACATGATGCTGTCGCGGGCGGGCAGACCGAAAAGCGATACTGAAACGCGAGATGGGGCACGGCGGCATGAGCGGCGCATTTGACATGCTGGTGATCGGTGGCGGCATCAATGGCTGCGGCATCGCCCGTGACGCGGCGGGGCGCGGCTTGCGCGTTCTGCTGGCCGAAAAGGGCGATCTGGCGCAGGCCACGTCATCCGCCTCGACCAAGCTGTTTCATGGCGGGTTGCGCTATCTGGAGTTCTTCGAATTCCGCCTTGTCCGCGAGGCGCTTATGGAACGCGAGGTGCTGTGGCGCGCCATGCCGCATATCGCCTGGCCCTTGCGGTTCGTGTTGCCGCTGGACCCTGCCATGCGGTTTCCGGGCGATACGCCGGCTGGGCAGATGCTGACACGGGTGATGCCGTGGATGCGGGGGCGGCGGCCCGACTGGCTGATCCGGGCCGGATTGCTGGCCTATGACAATATGGGCGGGCGGCGCGATCTGCCCGCCACCCGCGCGCTGGATCTGACGCGCGACGCTGCGGGGGCGGCGTTGCAGCCCCGCCTGACCCGCGCATTCGAATACTCCGATGTCTGGGTCGATGATGCGCGGCTGGTGGTATTGAACGCCCGCGACGCGGCGGCGCGCGGGGCCAAGATACGCACCCGGACCGAAGTGATCCGCGCGCGGCGCGACGGCGATCTGTGGCGCGTGACGTTGAAGGATGTCGTGACCGGCACGGTCGAAGAGGTGGCGGCGCGGATGCTGGTCAATGCGGGCGGTCCTTGGGTAGCGCGCGTGCTGGAAGGCGTGGTGGGGCTGAACACCCCCGCAAAGGTGCGGCTGGTGCGCGGCAGCCATATCGTGACGCGCCGGTTGTGGGATCATGACCGCGCCTATTTCTTTCAGGGCGAGGATGGCCGGATCATCTTTGCCATTCCCTATGAGGATGACTTTACCCTGATCGGCACCACGGATGCGGACCATACGGATGCGGACGTGCCGCCGGTCTGCACGGACGCAGAACGCGATTACCTGATCGCCTTTGCGAACCGGTACCTGCGCGCGCCCATCGGTGTGGCGGATGTAGTCTGGACCTATTCCGGCGTGCGGCCCCTGTATGATGACGGTGCGGCTTCGGCCACGGCGGCGACGCGGGACTATGTGCTGAACCTTGATGCGACCGGCGCGCCGGTGCTGTCGGTGTTCGGTGGCAAGATCACGACCTAGCGCCGCCTCGCCGCGGCGGCGCTGGCGCGGGTGGCCGAGG
>JBGSJU010000133.1:0-7446 GCA_041741655.1 Rhodobacterales bacterium | reverse complement strand
GCGCTGGATGTCTGCGCGGCGCTGCCGCTGGGCGTGCCGAAATATGTGGTCAGCACGGTCAGCTTTTCGGCGATGCTGCCGCCCGAACGGATTGCGGCGGATATCCAGATGATCCTGTGGGCGGGGGGATTGTATAGCCTGAATTCGGTCTGCAAGTCGTCGCTGAGCCAGGCCGCAGGTGCGGTGCTGGGCGCGGCACGGGCGGTCGAACCGCCCGCGCGTGATCGCCCGCTGGTGGGGATGACCAGTTTCGGCAAGACCATCCTGCGCTACATGGTGACGCTGAAACCGGCGCTGGAGGCGCGGGGGTTCGAGGTGGCGGTATTTCACGCCACCGGCATGGGGGGGCGGGCGTTTGAAAGCCTCGCCGCGCAGGGCGCATTTGCCTGCGTGATGGATTTTGCGCCGCAGGAAGTGGTCAATCACCTGATGGGATCGGGGATTTCGGCGGGCGCGGACCGGCTGGAAAACGCCGGACGCGCGGGCATCCCGCAACTGGTGGCGCCGGCCTGCTATGATCTGGTCGATTTGATCGGCTGGCAGCCGGTGCCGGACCGGCTGGCGGGCCGTGCGGCGCATGCGCATAACCGGCTGTTGACGTCGGTGGTGCTGGATCACGGCGAACGGCGCGAAGTGGCGCGTGTGCTGGCCGCGAAACTGGCCCGCGCGACGGCTCCCGTGGCGTTTTTCCTGCCCGCGCAGGGCTGCAACGAATGGGATCGCCCGGACGGACCCTTGCATGATGCGGCGGGGCTGGCGGCCTTTTGCGCCGAAATGCAGGCGGCCAGTCCTGCGAACGTGCAGCTGACGGTGCTGGACTGCCACATCAACGACGGGGCCTTCTGTGATGCGGTGCTGGCGTGCTTCGATGCCTGGGTGGCGGACGGGATCGTGCGGCGGTGAGGACAGAGGGGGGCGCTGCCCCCCGGCCTGCGGCCGCCCCCCGGGATATTTTTGAACCAGAGAAGAGACAAGCGCGGCGCCTTGCAGCGTCTGTGGTTCCCAAACACCCATGCCCGACGCCGCCTGCTGTGGCGCGGTAGTGACGACATGCCGTGGCGGTGCGGCGCCGTGCGGATTGCTAGCGGTCCAGCCGGTCCAGTTCGTTCAACAGGTCCAGCAGGCGGTCCAGCTTGTCCTGGCCAAATGACTGCCGCAGCCAGGCGTTCAGGCGCTGCGCCTCGTGCAGGTTGTCGCGGATCAACTGGCGGCCCGCATCGGTGATGGTGATGATCTGGCGGCGCCGGTCGGTGGGATGGGCGGCGCGGGTGATCAGGCCCTTCGCGGCGAGGGTTTGCAGGATGCGCGTCAGCGACGGCATCAGCAGGCAGGACCGGTCGGCGATTTCGGTCGGATCAAGTGGCCCGCGTTCGTCCAGCACGCGCAACACGCGCCACTGCTGTTCGGTGACGCCCACGTCCGCCAGCATGGCGCGGATCGGCCCCATGACCTTTTCCCGCGCCCGCAGAAGCGCGATGGGAAGCGAACGGTTGGTGTCTGGCGTGGCGGGATCGGTCATGGGCCCTGTTAGCGCGGCAAGCCGTGCCTCTGCAAGCTTAGCCCGGCACGCGCAGCACCAGACCGTCCAGAGCCGCGCTGGCGATGATCTGGCAGGACAGGCGCGAGGTCGCTTCGCGTGGCGCCTCGACCGCGTCCAGCATCGCCTCTTCGAAATCGCCGGGGCGGCCGGTGGCGACCTGCCAGTCGGGCGCGACATAGACATGGCAGGTGGCGCAGGCGAGATTGCCGCCGCATTCACCGAGGATGCGGGGCACGCCTGCCGCAAGGGCGGCTTCCATCAGGTTGGTGCCCTCCGCGACATCGGCGGTGATCGTGCGGCCGTCAGACAGTTCCCAGGTGACGTGCATGGCGGTTTCCTCAGATGAACCAGACGTAGAAATCGCGCAGGGCATCGCCGTCCAGCGCAGCGGTTTTCTCGACCTCGGCGCGTTTCATGAAGATGTGGTTGTCGCACAGCAACTGCCCCACGGCGGATTGCAGCGCGGTATCGGCGGCCAGATCATCCATCGCGCCCGCCAGCGTCAGCGCGGTAGTGTCCGCAGCATCCCAGGTTTCGAACCCGTCGCCGGTTTCCTTGGGCGGCAATGGGTAGCCATGGACAACGCCCAGCCGCGCCGCCTGCAACACGGCGGCGACGGCGACATAGGGGTTCGCGGACGCATCGGCCATCCGGTGTTCCAGCCGGGCTTTCGCGCCGCCTTCGCCCGACACGCGTGTCGTGACGTTGCGGTGATCGCCGCCCCAGTTGCCCAAGTGCCCCGACAGCGTGCCGGGTTTCAGCCGCAGGTAGGATTGCGTGGTGGGCGCCACCAGACCCGCCAGCCCCTTGTGGTGCCGCACCAGACCCGCGACGCAGCCGCGCGCCAGATCGGTCATCACATCCGGGCCGCCCTTGGGGCCGGTGGCCAGCACATTGCGCCCGTCATGGTCGGCGAAGGAGAAATTGATGTGCATCCCCGACCCGCCCTTGCCCGCGATGGGTTTCGGCAGGAAGGTCAGCAGGACGCCATGTTCGAACGCCACCTCGCGCGCCAAGAGGCGGAACAGCACCGTGCTGTCCACCGCGCGCAACGCGTCGTCGAATTTAAGCGTGTATTCGAATTGCGGCGCGTCATACTCGCTGGTGATCAGGTCAAGGTCGAACCCCGCCGCCTCGGCCCGTTCCCAGATCGCGTCGTTGAACCGCAACGGGTCCGCAAACGGCCCGGTGCCATAAACATGCCCGCCGGGCGTGTCATAGGGCGCAAGGCTGCCGTCGGGCTGGCGGACCAACGCGAACGCTTCCAGCTCGATCCCCACTTTCGGCGACAGCCCCATCGCCTGCCAATCGGCCACCGCACGGCGCAACGCGCCGCGTCCGCACATCCCCAAGGGCGCGCCGTCACCGTCATAGAGATCGCCCACAACGATCTGCGTGCCGGGTTCCCAGCTGTCGCGGATATCCGAGGCGACCCAGCGCAGTTCCATGTCGGGCAGCCCGTCGAACAGCATGGCCCCTGGCGCGGGCAGCAGGTCCTTGTCGTAATGCACGCCATATTGCGATTGGCAGAACCGGGTGCCTGCGTTGCCGATCTTGGATTCCGGCAGGTATTTGCCGCGCATGAGCGACAGGTGATCGCAGAACAGGGCGCGCAGGCGGGGTTTCATGGGTGTCTCCCTTTGTGGCGGGGTCTGGGGTTACGGGGTCTGGTGCCCGGTTGCAGTCTAGGCGCGGCGCAGACGCCGGCGCAAAGCTATTTGCGCTTTATCCGCACAGGCAATTCCTTGATCCCGCCGACAAAGTTCGACCGCAGGAATTTCTGCGGTCCGGCTGGTTCGATATGGGTCAAGCGGCGCGACAGTTCCTGAAACAGCACCCGCACCTCCAGCCGGGCCAGCCACATGCCCAGACACAGATGCGGCCCGCCTTGGCCGAAGGACACATGCGGGTTGGGCTTGCGCGCCAGATCGACGCGGAAAGGCTGGTCGAACGCGGCCGCATCGCGGTTGGCCGATGCGAACCAGTAGATCACCTTGTCGCCGGCGCGGATCGTGCGCCCGTGCAGTTCGGTGTCGCGGGTGGCGGTGCGGCGGAAATAGGTGGCGGGGGTGGCCCAGCGGATGATCTCGTCCGGCGCAGTATCCCATACGGTGCCGGATTGCATCTGCGCCAGCAGTTCCGGCTGGTGGCATAGCGCCAGAATACCGGCGGCGATGGAATAGCGCGTGGTATCATTGCCGGCGGCGACCAGCAGGCAAAAGAAGTTGCGGAATTCTTCCTCGGTGATCATGCTGCCGTCCTTGGCGGGTTGCAGGATCATGTGCAGCACGCCGCCGGTGTCGCCCGCACGCGCCTTGGCCGCCATCAGGTCCTTGGCATAGACATACAGTTCCGCCCCGGCGGGCGAGTTGAATGGCATCAGGCGAAATTCATCCGTCGTCATGCGGTCCAGCACATGCGACGTGAAATCTGGGTCGGTATTGGCGATCAGCGCATCGCCCTTTTCCACCAGCCATGGCAAATCCGCCTCGGGCAGGCCGAGGATGCGGCCCAGCATCCGCATCGGCAGTTGGCGGGCGATGGTCTTGGTCGCGTCGAATTCGTCCTGCGCCAAGGCTTCGTCAAGGATTTCGTCGCACAACTCGCGGATCGCCTGTTCGAATCCGGCCACCACGCCGGGCGAAAAGGCGCGGGCGACCTTGATCCGGGTCATCATGTGGTCGGGCGCATCGGTTTCCTGAAACGTGCGGCGTGCGAGGTATTCTTCATAGGTCTGATCCTCCATCCGGATGCCACGGGCCGAGGAAAAGATATCGGGCTTGCCATTGCAGGCGAGGATATCGGCCTGCCGGGTGATCGACCAGAAACCCTGGCCTTGGCTGTAGTCGGTCCACGCGCAGGGATCGTCGCGGCGCATCCGGGCAAAGGTGTTGTGCGGCGGGCCGGCCAGATAAGCGTCATGGCTGGTGATATCGGCGTAGCCGTCGTCGCTGGGCGTCCAGACCGTCATGGGCGGGCCTTTCCTTAACTTGTTTTGTATATTAAAAGGGGTTTTAAGTATGTAAAGGGGGATTCCGATGGCATCTGCACCGAAACGGCTGGCCGTCCTGATGTGCAACACGGACACGAGCGATTTTGCGGCACGGCATCCCGGCGATGGCGACAAATTCCGCGCCCTGTTGGCGCTGGCGCGGCCTGACTGGGCGGTTGACGTGTTTGACGCCACGCAAAGCGTGTTCCCTGATGTAGCGGATTATGACGGCGTGATCGTCACGGGCAGCCCGGCGTCTGTGCATGACCCTGATGCGTGGGTGGCGCGGTTGCTGGGGGCGATCCGCGCTGCGGTAGCGCAGGGCGTGCCGGTGTTTGGCGCGTGTTTTGGCCATCAGGCGGTGGCGCTGGCCTTGGGCGGGCAGGTGGACCGATCTGCGGGCTGGGTTCTGGGCCACTGGCAGACGCGGGTGGTGGCGCGCGCGCCGTGGATGGCGGATGTGCCCGATGAGTTGGTGCTGGCCGCCGCACATAATGAACAGGTGACACGCCTGCCCGATGGGGCCGCGGTGCTGACCACGTCTGACGATTGCCCGGTGGGTGGGTTCCGCATCGGCGATCGGGTCTGGACCACGCAATATCACCCGGAAATCACGCCCGATTTCATCAACGCGCTGACCGATCATCTGGCGGGCAAACTGCCCGAACCGGTGATCGCGACGGCCCGTGCCTCGCTGGTGTTGACGCCGGATCGCGCCGCCATGGCCGAGGCCATCGCGCGGTTCTTTGAAGGTTAACCCAGCGCCGCCAGCAGGTCCATCGCGGTGACCTGATCAAAGGCCACATGCCGCGCCATCGCGGCCTCGGCTTCGGGGGCGCGGCGGTCGGTAATCAGGGCGGCGATGGCGCGGTGGTCGCGGGCACTGTCGGCAATCGCGCCGGCATAGCGATAACGCGCGCGGTAATAGGCCATGAGTTTGCGCGCATTGGTCTTGATCAAGTCCAGCAGGAACGGATTGCCCGCCGCCTCGGCCACGACGCGGTGGAATTGCAGGTTGCATTGGTAATACAGGTCGGGTGCGCCATCGCCATACGTCGCCGCATGGCTTTCGCAATTCGCCACCGCCTGTTCCAGCCGCAGGGCCTGCGCGGGCGACAAGCGGCGTGCGGCCAACCCGGCAGCCTGTCCTTCCAGTTTCGCGTGCACTTCGAGGATCGCCAGAAATTCCGCCAGCGTCGGCTTGAACACCACGGCGCCCTTGCGCGGCAGGCGCTGCACCAGACCGGCGGTTTCCAACTGGATCAGCGCCTCGCGCACCGGGGTGCGGCTGACATTGTGCGCGGCCAGCAGGTCGGTTTCGCTGATCATGTCGCCGGGGTTCAGCGCGCCGGTTTCGATCGCCGACAGGATTGCCGTGACGATGGTGTCGGTCTGCCCGGCCAATCAGGCGCTCCGCCAGCGGGCGGCGAGCGCGCGGGCGGCCTGCGCCAACAGCACCACATCGATGCCGACCGCCAGAAACTGCGCGCCCCAATCGGCGTAACGCTGCGCGGTGGTATCGTCAGTGGCCAGAATGCCGGGCGCCTTGCCCAGTTCACGGATGCGGGCCAGTGCGCGCTGGATGGTGTCCTGCACTTCGGGGGCGTTGGAATTGCCAGGAAAGCCCATGTCGGCAGCCAGATCCGCAGGGCCGATGAACACGCCATCGACGCCTTCGGTCCGCGTGATTGCGTCCAGATTTGCGATGCCGGCGCGGGTTTCCACCTGCACCAGCAGGCACATCTGCGCATTCGCGGTCTGCACATAATCCGTGGCTTGCGAAAACATCGACGCCCGCGCCAGCGCCGCGCCGGACCCGCGAATGCCGTCAGGCGGGTAACGCATGGCGCGCACGATCTGCGCGGCCTGTTCGGCGGTATCGACCATCGGGATCAGCAGCGTCTGCGCCCCCACATCCAATGCCTGCTTGATCAGCCAGTCGTTGCCGATAGGCAGGCGCACCACGCCATGGCTGTGCCGCCCGGCCAACACCTGCAATTGCGCCATGATGGTTGGAATGTCGTTCGGCCCATGTTCGCCGTCGATCACCAGCCAGTCGAAATCCGCCGTGGCGGTGACTTCGGTGGCATAGGGATCGGCAAACCCGGCCCAGCAGCCGATCAGCCGTTCGCCCGCCAGCAGCCGGGTCTTGAAGGTGTTTTCGGGCGCAGATTTTTCAGGGGCTGGCATGGCTTACTCCAGTTTGGCGGCAAGTTCGGTCAGCACGTCATAGGCGGTCATCACGTCGCTTTCTGTCGCGTCAAACTGGCCTGCCTGAAACCGGATGACAAGCGCGCCATTGACCTTGGTTTGCGTGATATAGATGCGCCCGTCGTCATTCACCGCCTGCACCAGCGCAAGCGTCAGCGCATCGGCATCCTTCCCTGCGGGGGCGTATTGAAAGGTGAACAGCGACAGGACGGGTTCGGTGACGATGCGGAACCCCGGCGTGGCGCGCAGCCGTTCGGCCAGCGCCTGTGACCAGTTCACATGGTTGCGGATCATCGCGCGCAACCCGTCCATGCCATAGGCCCGCATCAGGAACCACAGTTTCAGCGCGCGGAACCGGCGGCCCAATGGCACCGACCATTCGGAATAGTTGATGATGCCATCCGCGCCGTGGGTTTTCAGATATTCGGGTTGAATGGCCAGCGTCCGGGTCAGGGCACCCGGGTCGCGGATGAAATGCGCCGACAGGTCGAACTGGGTGCCGAGCCATTTATGCGGGTTCAGCACGACGGAATCGGCCATCTCCACCCCCGCCCAGAGGTCGCGATATTCCGGGCAGATCATTGCCGCGCCCGCCCAAGCGGCATCGACATGCACAAAAAGCCCCAGCGCCTGCGCCACGGCACAGACGGCGGCGATGTCGTCGCAGGCCCCCGTGCCGGTGCCGCCGGTGCAGGCCACCACG